>NZ_CP086239.1:4556042-4869585 GCF_026650985.1 Clostridium estertheticum | reverse complement strand
TTGATGTATTAGTAATTGAATTTGTAATACTTGTAAATGTTTTTAGGTATGAAGTTTCCTTAATAGCTGTTACGCTAGCATCTGCAGCATCAAATTTAGTTTCACCCTTAGTATTTTTATAAACTACAGCAGGTATTAGTCCCGCCGAAGTGGTTTCTCCCGTAACATTATTTATCCAATTTCCATTAAAATCTTTAACATAAATTGCTCCACCTGCGATTATTGGACTCGTGATTTCAGGAGCATTAATTGAGTCATTAGCATAAGCTAAATCAAAAGCCTTATCCCCTATTACAACTGTTCCATTGTCCATTGCTGCAAAAGCCGTAAAAGATGTTGATCCAGCTATTATTAATGCAGCAAGTGCTGAACTTGTAATTTTCTTATTCATATATTTATGCCTCCGTTTATTTACATTTATCTTTTGATATTATTTTATAATTTTTATGCTTTACTTTTATACTTGTTTACACTTATATAACGCTTGTCCTGACAGTATAGTTGCATATTTTTCAAATATTTTTGTAAAAGTTCGGTGCCACCCACAGTGCCACCCACATGGCAAGTGGCAAAAGGAACAAGCTCTAGCATATAGATATTATCCACAGCGGTTTCCTATATAATAAAAAAAGAAGATGTTTGGAATAAACTCATTCCAAACATCTTCTTTGTAAATATTAATTTATATCATTTTATACCATTTCAAAGGTAATAGTCCAAGTTGTTAAATCTGGTAATTGTTCACTAAGACGTTCTTTTTCTATTAGTACTTCACATATACCTATTTTAGAGACACTTATTGTTTTATTTATATCGACAAGGTCAGCTATTAACACATTATTATTTGCATCTTTTATCTTTAATGGAAACTTATTTATTTCAGTTTCATTATTACTTCCATTGTACATTAGTAATATTACTTTTAAATCATAATTATCAGTTTTTTCAACGCTAAAAGGGAACATCCTTGAATATTTATTATTTTTAACAATTTTATTTTCAGAAAACTCCAATATTTTAGTAAGCTCTAATTTAGATAAATTCTCTGGGATTTTCTCAAATCCATCCTCTATTAATTTATCACTTAAAATTTCTTTTGAACTCTTAACTGCTTTTTTCTCTAATTTTTCATCTGTTTTATTTTCTTTAGCAACATTTAGTATTTCGCCATTCGGTAAAACCTTATAAATAAAATTATTAGATAAATTTTGCTCAGCTAAATCCTCAGTAGTTATAGTAACTATCCCACTTAATTTATCACTTATAACAATAAAATCAGTCCCAACTTTTTGTATATCAATATTACTCATATATTTTCCATCCCTTTGCAACAGTATTTTATATTTTTAAATAAACTTTTTATATTTATTATTGTATCATAAAATAAGCAACTACTCTATATTATGTATTCTTAACTTATCAGCAACCATGGCTACAAATTCAGAATTACTAGGCTTGCCTTTTTTATTACAGATTGTATAACCAAAAATTTTATTAATCTTCTCTTCTTTAAGCCCGCTCCATGCAATGTCTAATGCATGTCTCATTGATCTTTCCACCCTACTCGCTGTAGTACTAAATTTCTTTCCTATTGATGGGTACAATTCTTTTGTTACTAATGATAAAAGCCCTGTGTCATTAATCACCATAAATATTGCTTCTCTTATATACATATACCCTTTTAAATTACTAGGTATTCCAATCTGATGGATAATTCTAGTTATTTCATTCATCATATCAGCATTGGTAGATTCATTTTCATAAGTTTCACTCTGAGTATTATCAGAATAAGTAGATGTTCGTACTGCACTAACACTGTTGATAGTGTTATTTAACATCTGTCTTATTCTTCGAGCAAGTACTTCCATATCAAAAGGTTTTACAACATAATAATCTGCCCCGAGAGTTATGGCTCTTTGAGTTATTTTATCATTTCCAACTGCTGACAAAACTATTATATAAGGCTTTGAATTCATATTCATTCTACTTAATCTCTCTAAAACGTCAAGTCCATCAAGATTAGGCATAATTATATCAAGCACTAATAAATCAGGTTTTTTTTCGTAAACAAGCTCTATTGCCTTTATTCCATCTCCTGCAATGCCAATAACATTAATATCATCCTCATTCGATAGATATTCATTAAGAAGATTACAAAATTCTTTGTTGTCATCTGCAATGACTATGTTTATCTCTTGATTTACCATTTTTTTAATCCCCTTTATATATCAGTCACAAAGTATACTAATATATTAATTCGACAAAAAAGTACAATTTCCTCTTTTTTTCAAGCAAAAAAATTTAAAATACTTGAATTATTGACAATATTTTTACTACTATTTACTTTTAAACTACAATATTTATATACTATTGCTTTTACGACGTAGATACTTGACATTACCATTAATTGCTTTAAAATGTACATTGAGGCTAATTTTTTAAGGAGGTGATTTTTCATGAAAAAGTTTCTCTACATTACAATGGTGTTAGTTATATCCCTATCTTTCGTTGCATGTGGTAGTAAAACAACTGCAGATGCAAGTAAGACTAGTATAGCTACCTCTACTACTCCTGCTAAAACTAAAATAACATATACTAAGGATTTAGCATATCTCCCAACATACACTGGAGTACAATCAGCTAAATACACTGCTAAAACAAAAAAAGCACTTGATACTTCTACATATACCTTAAAAAATACAACAGATGTAAAGGTATTTAATGATTATCAAGCTATCTTAAAACAAGATGGTTGGACTATCACTGAAGCAAAAAAATCATATAGTGTAAATGCTAAAAAAGGTACACACATGGCAATTATTTTGATTCAAAAAACGGCCAAAGATGTGATACTAACAATTATGTCAAAATAGCATAATAATTTTTAGGATAGTGATCTCACTATCCTTTTTTACATTCCAAAAATCTGTCTTAACACAGAAAGATTGTCCGAATCAACATTGCTAGCTAATGTATACTTAAATTTATTCTTACTTTGCGAATCTAGGCTACTGTAAATAGATTTAACTGAGGCTTGATCTGCGCTAGAATTATAAGATGAATTTGATGCCATCTCGCTCATAGTTGATTGCATTATTGATATCATCTGCTTTTCTTTTGAAGTCTCTACATTAGAATATGCACTACCTAAATCGTCCCGTGCCTTTATTAATGAAGCACTTTTAGTAGCATCCTGCTCCTGAGATATTTTTTGTTTTTCCGCTGCAATCTTTTGTGCATTTTCAGCAGCAGCTCTAATTTTCTCTAATTCTTTCTTTTTATCATTGTCTGTTATTTTACTAATGGCTCCATCAATCTTATTAATGCTATCACTTATAATTTGTTTCTTTTCATCTATTGATTTACCCTTAGCCTTATCTATAATATCTTGAATCTCTTTTAATTTTGCTTTTTCTGCTTCTCCACTCATAAGCTTTGCAGCATTTTGTATTTTCTGTTTTAATATATCTAGTTGCTTATCAATCTCTACCCCACTCATTTTAGTAATTTCTTCAAATGACTTTTTTATACTCTGCTTGGGAGCCGCTGCGAGTATTTTATTATCTTTAATTTTAAGACTACTTATTTTAAAAGGAAACATACTTGGATTAATTTTTATTAAATTACCCTCAACATAAAGGTTTTTATTATTAAGCTTTATTATTTGAGATAAAACAATTTTTTTAGGTAATTTAAGCTTTCCAATTTTAAAATTATCGACATCATATGTAATTGTACCATTTAAGACACTTACTTTTCCCTTTGATGAAAATAATAGATTAAGATTCTTGTATTTTATAGGAGCATTTATTAAAAGCTCATCATTTAAAATTTCTACATTAACTCCATTAAGAATAATATTTCCTTTGGTTATAGGCTTTGCAAAATATAAATTGCTTAACTCATCCATATTTTTTTGAGTTAATTCGAATTCTCCACCTGTTATCTGCACCTTTGCAAGCTTTCCTATAACCTCCGTTGTAGCCGTTTTTCTAATTGTAATTCCACCGTTATACAATATCATGTATGCAAAAACTGCTAGTATACCCACTAAAATAATAAGTACCCCTATCAATTTGTTCCTCTTAGATCCCTTAGTTCTAGTCATATTATCTCCCTCCTTTTGTTATAATTCCCAATTACCATTGTACAAAATATAAATAATACAGTCAATAAATATTCTATAAATGATTTTGCAGTAAAATAAAATTGTCGTTTTTTATATTTAATGGTAATATATTATATGTTACATTATATATATCTATGTTTAAACATTTACATAGTTTTTATAAAATAAACATGACATTTTTTCAAAAGGAGCATTTTATGATTACAAAAGTTAAGTTTGGAGAATGTCTTCAACTGCTACTTTCTTCATTAGATATGAGCAATAATCGATTATCTAAAGGAATTAACGTTGACAGTTCTCTAATAAGTCGTTGGCTTCATGAGCAAAGAATTCCTTCGTATCATGGAAATTACATAGAAAGTATAACAAACTTTCTTTCTGAAAATATTTTAAATTCTATTCAAGAAGAACGTTTAAATGATGTTCTTAACATAGTTTGTGGGCATGCCTACGTAAAAATACCCATTAAAGGTAAACTAATGAAGGCTCTTTTAGAATCTCAAGGTCGTTCTTTGGAGGGTAAAAGAATAAGAACTAATAAAAAAATTGATTTATCAAATAAAGATAATAATAATATCATTATTGGTCGTAAAAATGTTTTAGCATCTATATTAACTTTAATTGAAACAGCTGGAAAAGAAAAATGTAAAAACAATAATGTAATCTACCTATCCTCTGACAACAATCTAGATCTAATAAAAATTCAGGAAGATTTTATAGGATGGAAAGAGGCTATTTTAAAGGCGTTGATAAATGGTTGGACTGTAAAATTTCTATTCAAATTAAACCAAAATACTAAGGAAATAATGAACCTTATACTTTTAGCTATTCCCTTATTAGAAACAGGTCGATTCCTACTCTATTACTATAAAACTTATGATGTAGCTTCTCAGGGTAGAGAAGTCGCTATTATTCCTGGCAAAGGTGCTCTTAGCTGTTTTTCAACAAGTCTAAATTCTGAAATAGATTGCGCATTTTATACCAACAATCAAGTCGGAATTGATATTTTATGCAAAAATTTTAATATAATTCTTTTACCTTTATCTAAATCATTAATGGAATATTATGATTTAGATGAAAGTCTAGCATACAATAACTCATTAGATGAAAGTGATAATACCTCTGGAAACCAATTTTTGTTTAAAAATAACCTTAGCTTATCACTTATTCCCAATGTATTACTAAAGAAACTATTAGAGAAACTGAGCTTTACTAATGATCAGCTAATAAAAATATTAGAACTACACCAACGTAGAGTAAACTCTTTTTTGTTAAATATAAAACAGCATGAATATTTAGACATATACCTCCTAAGCTCTATGCAAAATATAATTAAAAACAAGGAACTCTCTTTTTACTCCTTTAACGTAGTTAATACAATTAATTTTGATATTGAAGATATAATTATACTTATACAAAATATACTTAATTTATTAAAAACCTATGACAACTATAAATTTTCTTTTGTTAATGAAACTCTTTATAAAAACAAAGGGAATACCGTTTCTTCTTTTATTATCAAAGAAAGACATAGCGTTCATATTGAATCTTCAAAACACGCCATAGTAATTCAAGAGCCCATGGTCGTTAATGCTTTTGAAGGATATTTCAAAGAAATTTGGGAACAAATCTCGCCTATAGATAAAGATAAAAAAGAAGTTATAAAATGGCTTCAGCATCAAGTAGATACTTTTAAAAAACAACTCATCAAGAAATAAACATTTTAAAACCCCATTTAACTCATATTTGAATTAAACAGGGTTTTAATTAATATTCTACAATTTAAACTTTTGAACCATATTGTTTAATTTCTCTGCAAGTATCGCTTGATCTTGAGAAGCCTTTGTTATTTCCGCAATTGCCATAACAGACTCATCAACACTTGCGAGTATTTCCTCTGAACTTGCAACTGATTCCTCAGCTGTAGCTGATACAGTTTCAATCGCCTTTTTAATTCCTAATACAGTTTTATTTACTACATTCATTGAGTCTCCAATACTCGTCGATAGCTCATTAAATACTATGGCATCATTACCGTATTGCTTACCTGTATCTACAAACATTTCATAATCAGGTGTAACTTTACTATCAATAAAGCTCAACACATCCTGAGCATTGTTAGAAATATTATGGAATGCTTGCTCCACTTTTAAAGTTACCTCTTGAATCCTTTGAACTATAGCTGATGACGCTTCAGCTAATTTTTTAACCTCATCTGCAACTACTGTAAAGCCCTTACCATCTTCTCCTGCTCTCGCTGCTTCAATAGCTGCATTAAGTGCAAGAAGATTTGTCTGGCTTGCTATATTTCCTATTTCATCTGCCATTATCTTAACTTCACCAACAACCTTGCCTTCTTCAATTGCTTTTAGTATATTTGCTTGTTTATCCAAATATAATTTATTTGCTATACTGAAGTTATTCTCAGCATCTTCTTTAACCTGTTTTGCCTTTACTTCTATATCGCTTGCAATCCTATTTCCATTACGGGTTCTTTTAGTGACATCAGCCACATTTTCTGCGATACTTTCTGTAGTTGCATTTACTTCCTCTGTTGTTGCACTTAACTGCTCGGCTCCTAATGATACTTGTCTTACAGATTCATTCACAAGCTCCATTTTTGCTGATATTTCCTGTGTTGTAGCCGATAGCTCTTCACTGGTAGCATTAATATCAGTGGCACTTCCTGATATTTCTCCGATTAATGTTTTCAAGTTTGTTATAGCTTTATTTAAAGATTTTGCTAAAATACCAACCTCATCATTAGTATTGAGATCAACAGTTTTTGATAAATCATTTTCGCCAAGAGCCTGGGCAACTATTAAAACCTTCTTTAGATGCCTTGAAATTGAAATAGAAATAATTAAACCCAGTGCAATAGCCACAAATAATCCTATAACAATTATTACTATAGTTTTAGTTAAAGTTTTACCAAATGATACTTGACTAGCTTCATAGTCAACTTTTGCTGTATCCATATTTAATTTTAGTATTTTGTCTAGAACTGTAACCACGTCAATCCTACTCTTGGTAACCCCTGTAAAAAGTTCATTTACTTTATCATAATTACCTTCCTCAGCTTGTTTAACTACATCCTCTCTGGCTACGCGATAGACTACAAGTGATTTTTGAAGTTCTGTTAATTGTTCTTTATCTAACTCAGTAGTTATACTTTTCTTGTACTCTTCAATAAGTGCATCATCTTTAGTTTGTAACATTGCAATATCATCTTTGTTTTTCTGTAAATCACTTTTATTTTTAGGATTAGCAATTAACAATATATCTATTTTAATCTCTAATAAATTTGATTTAATGTTAGTAGTATCCTTAACACCTATCAGATCCGAATTATACATATTAGTAATATCTTTATTCATTTTTTCCGCATTATTCATTCCAATAAACCCAATAATAAACATAAACAATGATACTATAATAAAAGCTGACAGTAGTTTTTGGATAATTTTCAAATTTTTAATAAATTTCATTAATACTCACTCCTAAATTTTTTTCTTTGGTTTTTCTCATTAACAATATTTATATTATATGTCCATTATATTAGAAATTGTATATTTTTTGTAAAAGTTGCATGACATTTGTCATGCCAATTTTGTAGATCATATGCCTAAATATCTTCAAATGCGACAGTATAAAGCTTAAAAAAAGTTTTATGGGGAAAATTCAAAAAAACGTTTACACTAATATAAAAGTATGATAATATAATATTTGTTAGCACATTACATATGATGAAAATAATAAATAAAAAATTCAATATTGTTATATATGCAAACAATTTACATATATGAAAACAAAAAAATATACAGGGGGTTATTTAATGCAAAGACTTAAAAATTTATGTATGGTAGCAGCACTAGGAGCAATTGTTATGGGAGGATGTTTATTACAGAGTACATCAGCCTCTGCTGCTAGTATTATCAATGTTAAAGCTGGGGGAACTACACTATCAAGTGCCTTAGCTTCAGCTAAATCCGGAGATACGATTGCAATCTCAGGAACAGTAACTTCAGGCTCAGTAGTTGTACCAGCAGGCGTAACAATATCAGGAAAAGCCGGAGCTGGGAAAATAAATTTTTCTTCAACTACTGGAAGTAGTAGGGGCTTAACAATTAACACTAGTGGATCTACAATTACTGACTTGGAACTTTATGGCGCCGCAGATAATGGAATATATATGGAAGGATCAAGTAATAAACTAACAAACTTAAAGGTTCATGGTAACCATGATGCCGGTGTACAATTATCAAATGGAGCAGCTAATAATACTTTAACCAACGTTAACTCCTATAGTAATGCAGATAAAACAGGAGAAAACGCTGATGGATTTGCAATTAAATTACATTCAGGTGCCGGAAATACATTAACAGACTGTACCGCTGAAGGAAATTCAGATGATGGATATGATTTATATGCTGCTCATGGAGCTGTAACATTTACAAGATGTAAAGCTATAAACAATGGTAACTGCGGTGGAATAAAAGGTGACGGTAATGGATTTAAAGTTGGCGGAGTAGACAACAAAACTACAGGAGTAGCAGCACATTTAGACCCATTAAAACATATACTTATTGATTGCACAGCAACAGGAAATACAGGCAGTGGATTTGATAGAAACAATCAAAATGGTGTTGTTACAATGACTGGTTGTATTGGTCAAAGTAATGGTATAAAGAATTTTAATTTCCCACTTACAGGTACACCATCAGCTTTAGGATATAAAGTTACATTTGGTAAAGCCATAATGACGAAATGTACATCTATAAATGGTACAAATGATATTACAGGAGCTACATTAAGTGGTTGCATAGGCTTCTAAATATTACACATATTCACTTTAGTTATCACACAAGCTTTTGAACATGCTACTTGCCACGTGGGTGGCACTAATAAATAAAGATGCAACCAAAATGGTTGCATCTTTATTTATTAGTTTACTGCTGGCACTTCAACTTCTACAGTATATAAATTTCCTTTGTAGAAACCTGTTACCGTTGTTTTACCAGGTTTTACTGCTGTTACAACACCAGTCTTCACACCTACTGTAGCAATTTCCTCATTAGCGCAAGCCCAAGTTGCATCAGTTGTTACATCTACATCTTTGTTTCCATATTGATCGATACCTACTAAAGTAATTTGTTTTACTGTATCTTTAGTAACATTTCCATTTACATCTTTACCGATTATAAGTTGTGTCCCATCTAAATCTTTATTTTCATCAACACTGTCTTTAATCTTTACTGTTGATTTAGTAGCTACAGATGCATCATCCGAGAATGTTAAATCTATTGAAGATGTTTTTCCATTAGGTGTAAGAAGACTTATCGTTATAACAGCATCATTATCACCAATACCCGTTGTAGCATCATTAACTTTTGCTTTAACGTATATTATTGAACCACTTTTAGTTACAGTGACTAACTTAGAATCAGCAATTACACTAATTGCACTTGCAGGAACCTCTATTTCTCCATCATTTACTTTGTAAGTTAATGCTACTGTTTGGTCCTTAGTATCATCAGCTGCATTATATACTTTGTAATTATATGCATCAAATGCTATTGATTTTATATTTGTGTTATCACCAATAGTCAAGTTTGCAGTTGCTTTAATAGTAGCATCAGCTACAGATTTTACAACTATTGTATCTGTTCCAGTTGTCTTACCAGTATATGTTATATACATTTTTTTAGCAGTTTCATCATAAGAAACTACTGCAGTAGCTTTTGATCCATCAACTACCGTAACCATAGCTGGATTTGTTATAACTTTCCCATATTGATCAAGTATAACTATTTCTTTTTTAACAGTAGCCCCAGGAATCACCGAGATATTAGTATCTGAGAGTGTTATAGCTTTCACTGCACTCTTAGCTTTTACAGTTACATTTAATGTATCTTTAATTACAGTTGTTTCAGTTATTGCTTTATTTCCAAGACTCACTATTAGTGTTGTGTCTGTTGTCAAAGTTTTAACTGCAGTTGAACTTGGATCAAATTTCACAGCTATCCCCTCTGCATTAGCTGTTGTAGAATTAACAATAACCCCTTTTGCATCATGTTTGTAATAAACAATACTTGCAAAACTAGAATCAATAACATTTGCTCCATTTTTAGTTGAAATAGTCCAAGCTGCAATGTCAGGAGTTATTTCATCACCTTTATTGTCTTTCACACTTATAATTCTGTAAACAGGATCCGTAGCACCTGCTATTATAGTATTATCTACAATATTATTACCAAGTTCAATAGAATTAATAGTCGTAACTTCTGCATTCACTGCTAAATCATAAGTTGCAACAGCATCCTTAACACTTATTCTTACTGTATAACTTCCTGCCTCACTTGCATTAAATCTTAATGATTTAACTGGCAATGTTGTAGCTACTTGTCCATCTTTATCTAATTTTTCCACATTAATATTGTTTGATAATACTCCAGCCTTGTAAACTGATGCAGTAACATTATCACCACTTACGTCTATAATTTCGTTATGCATATTTCTTATAACCACATTTGCTGCAAGTTTTGTATTAACTTTAAGTGTTGGTATTATTATTGGATCAATAATTGTTGCAACTCCATTTACAGTTGTTGTAACATCAAATTTTGTTGCCTTTACAGCGTTCTCTGCATCAAATGACGTTCCTACATATGGAGTAACTTCGTATGTACCAGCTTTTGTAGTTTTAGCACTGATTACTATATCATTTTTGTCAGTTCCGCTTCCACCCCTAAGTGATGCTATAGGTGTTATGTCAGTAGCAAGTGTGCCACTTGTTTTAGCATTTATATTGAATTTAACCATATCTGGTGTTAAAACAGCACCATCATTTTGAGTTATTTTATTATACTTAATGTCTTGGTTATTGAATGAAGTCACTGGGTTTTCCGAAGTTAATTTAATTGTTGTAAGTTTAGTTACTCCTACCTCAACCGTATAAGTAGACTTATTACCATTTAAAATATTATAAGCAGTTATAGTTATTGTACCTGCTTTTATAGCTTTAAAATTAACTGTATTTCCAGTTTTATCTAATGTTAATTTACCACTATTTAATTCTGAAGTACTATCAAGTAAATCTCCACCCTTATCAACTATCCATCTTAATTTGTTAACTGATAAATCTGCTGGATTATTGTATTGATCTCTCACATCAGCTTTTAATGTAACTGCTGCATCTCCTATGGAAACAATATCTGCTGATGCACTTACAGCTATTATTGATTGAGGCGCTACTGCTAAATCCTTTGCTACTGTATAACTAGTACTTTTTGAAGACAATACTTTAGCAGTAGTGGAAGTTGCAGTTCTATCAAACTTTTGGAGCATTATAACTACAATATCATTTTCAGCTATTTTTTTGTTTATTGTTATTTTTGCCATATTATTAATAGTATCTAATGTTGTTTCGCTCTGGCTTAAAGGCATTCCATTCACTGTAGCTGTTATTTTATATGTAGAATCTGTTACTATATCAAAAGCTTCTCCATATTGATCAACTGCTGTTAAATAAACAACATTAGATGAATTTGTGATTGCATTTGTTATGTTTGTAAATGTTTTTGGATAAGGTGTTTCCTTAATAGCTGGTAAACTTGTATCTGCAGCATCAAAATTTACTGTTCCAGTAGCATTCTTATAAACTACAGACGGTATAATACTTGCCTCAATCACTAACCCTGTAACATTATCTCTCCAGTCGCCGTCAAAATCTTTAACATATACTGCTCCACCTGATGTTACTGCATTAGCGATTTCGTCAGAATTGCTAACATCATTAGCATAAGCTAAATCAAAAGCTTTGTTTCCTATGACAACGGTGCCGTTGTCCATTGCTGCAAAAGCAGTGAAAGATGTCGATCCTGCTATCATTAAAGCAGCAAGAGCTGAACTTGTAATTTTCTTATTCATATATTTATGCCTCCATTAATTTAGGTTTAGTTTTTAAATATAATCTTCCTTAATCACCATTGATTAAAGTCCATTTTATGTTTTACGTTATACACTTATATAACGCTTGTCCTAACCGTATAGTTGCATATTTTCAGAATGTTTTTGTGATTTCTTTACAAAGTCCCCATTGTGTTTAAAAAATAATAGTCTAAAAACATCTGACTGTAAGGCAATAGTTATGATATCTATCTACCATAACTTTAGTAAACGAAAAAAGCCATTGCTTTTATAGGCAATGGCTTTTTTACTAATAAACCCTAAAATATATAGTAACTTTATTTTTTATCTATTATACCACATTACATTATCTGTTAGTGTTTGCCATCCTCTGCAAGCCCAGTGATCCCAGCCTCTACGACCATCGTTTCTAAAGAAAGATCCCTTAGGTTGGTTTTTATCGAAAACCCAAACTCCGTATGTAGTTCCATCAAATTGGTAACCAGCATACATTTTCACACCAGAAATTTTATATTTATAGTTTTGTGATAAGTCCATAACCACTACATTGTATCTACCACCAGCTGCATAGAATGTTGTTTCCATTAAATTTTTGCAAAAAGCAGCTCTTTGTCCATTAAAGTTGTTCCTGCTTATTGCTGCTGCTATCTTATTAGCAATTCCTAATACATCAACATTTACATTAAAATTTACACCAGGAGCCCAAGCCTTGCTCTCTGTAAGTAAATCACCTACACTAGTATCGTACTTTTCAGCATCATTATCGTTAGCAATACTAGTTTCAATCCCATTTGAAATTGTATTACTAATAGTACTAGTAGTAGTAGTAGTAGTAGTAGTAGTACTATTAGTAGTGCTAGCTGCATAAGCAGCAACTGGTGTAATTAGAGTACCTGCAATCATTCCTAAAGATAAACATACAGTAACAACTTTCATTTTAATTTTTTTCATTTTAAATCCTCCTTCGTTAATTGTGATAGGGTAACCACTATATTTTAAATCCTTAAGGGTTGTCCCTTCGTTAATATCATCTTATAAAAAAATACAATAAAACACAATAGAAAAAGCATGAACAGTCCATTTTCGGTCATAAAAGACATTTAAACCCTAAATGTGATAAAATAGTCACTATTTATGTTTTGTCAGCTGCCCTTGCTTTACATGCAAAAGAGCTCATGCTATCTCTAGCACAAGCTCTTTTTAAATATTATTGAATTGATTAGTTCGCAAGACTTGAGGGCCAAGCACCATACCAGCTGTAGCCTATCCTTCTTTCCTTTTCAATATCAGCAAGGTTATACTTTACTTCTCCCAAACGATTAGCAAAGATTGCCTTGTTAGTTCCTAATTCGTAAAAACGAGCCCATATAGTTGGTGCACTAGAATCATGTACAACCGTTACGTCTCCGTTTGCTTTTACTACATTGATTCCAGTAATCTTAACTTCTTTAAACCAATTCTGTGCAGCTGTTATGGAAGCTGTTATTGCTGTAGTCGCATTTCTAGTCTTTAAAAACTTTACAATCGATACACTTTCCTTAGAGCAAAGCGAAGAAAGTTCATATGCTCTTGCATATGTTGGTTTTAAAGTCGTTTTGTCATGTTGCTGACCCCAAGCCTGTAACGTTGTTCCACTCTTATACTGAGAATTCAATAAGCAATTTACACCCTTTGTAACTGCTGTTTTACATTTATCAGCCAAAATATTGTCTATAAATGAAAAGTCGCCTGTTTTCTTTGAGACTTCATCTAAACAAATCATTACGTTAATCATTGCATCGTCATTATACGTAATTGCTTGATGATAACCCGAACCACCATAAATCTGTGGCCATCCACCATTAGCATACTGCATAGTTAACAAAAAATTGATTCCTTTTATGCAAGCAGCTTTATAATTACTCTTGCTTGTATCATCTTTATACGCTTTTGCCAATCTTCTTATTTCTGTATAAGTAGCTTTGTTGTCAATGGTTGATTTTCCCCAGTCTCCGCTAGTTTCAGTATAATATTTTCTCCACCCTCCATCAGCTAGCTGGTTGCTCACAATCTCTTGTATACTTGCTGTAGTACCAGTGGCATCACCAATAGCGAAAACCTTAGATGACATCATCACTGTTCCCAAAACACTCAGCATAAAAACTAATACTAAAGACACACAACTTTTTTTTGTTATTAACATACTTTAATCTCCTTCCTACCTTCATATAGTAGAATTTTTTATAGCTTATCTGAATATTATTTATGAAAAGATTTAAAATTTTCATATGTAAAGGTTACCATGTAGAATTATACATGTCAATCCATTTTATATATTTGTATACATATAATAAATATATTGTAAAACCATTAAAATGAATTTTTAATCTAACGTAACCATTCATTCCTACTACTCAGCCTTGGATTTGAAGTGGTGACATAGCAACACCAATTCACCTATTTTGAATGATTTTTATTTTCATATTTTGCTTTTTATGGTAATATTCTATATTATAATTAACTATATGTAAATGAGTAAGAACACATCATCACGAGATTAAGCTTTCTTATTGGGTAGCGCCAAACTTTTTCGTGCAAAACACATTCTAATACAAAAATGGAGTTGTTGATAATGAACAAAAACTTAAAATCTTTATTAATGATAACAGTTATTACAGGATTATTAGTAGGATCATATTGTTTACAATCAGGAACATTTAATAATATTGCTTTAGACTCTACTAAGACTCAAGTTTCACAAAATAATACCCATATAAAGTTAGTAATAGATAAAGATAATCAAAACGTATTACCTAAAAACTTCAGAATGTCAAGTGATCCAATTAGCAAACAATCAGCTGCTAATGTTAATTTAAAAGGATTATCAAACTTGAACGAATCAGGTAGTGGTTCTCTTAGTGAGAGGGGTCTCAAAATGATAAAAGACAAATTTAAAGCTAATAAAAAAATCAAAAATATCATAGATGTAGATTTAAGGCAAGAAGCTCATGGTTTTGTTGAAGGAATGTCTATAAGTTGGTTTGGTAAAAAAGACCAAGCTAATATAAATAAAAAAAACTATGATATTATAAAAGATGAAATAGATAAATTAGAAAAAATCAAAAAAGATAAATATGTTGCCTTTGATAAACTTAAAGAGGGTAAGTCCGTTAACACGATTCCTGAAATTGTAAACCCTAAAAAAGTTCAGACAGAAAGAGAATTAGTCGAATCTCAAAAAATACACTATTTAAGACTTACTATATCCGACCACTTAAAACCTAAAGATGATCAAGTAGATTTGTTTGTAAAAGAGACACAAAAAATATCTACTAATGATACTTGGCTTCATTTTCACTGTAGAGGTGGGGTAGGAAGAACTACTACTTTTATGGCTATGTATGATATGATGAATAATGCAAAACAAGTAAGTTTTGAAGATATAATTCAGCGTCAAGTATTGATAGGAGGGTCTGATATATTAAGGAAAGATGCTGAAGGGAACAAAACTGGAGATGAAAATAGAGCTGACTTTTTAAAACAATTCTATCAATATAGTAAACAAAATAATGATAACTTTAAAACATCTTGGAGTGACTGGTGCCATAAATAAAAAATCGCAACCATTTTATATAGCAATCGAACAAAAGAAACCCTTTTGTTTATTATCAAAATAAACTCAGGATAATCTTCAATACCTTTAATATATATATAGCTACACATGCCACTTGCCACGTGGGTGGCACTGTTACTTTTTGGGCATTCTTGCCATTATTAAGCAGATATAGTAAAATAATAATACTTAATGGATTATCTTTAGACATAATGGGATCAATGCTGAATGGAATTAAACATTTGCCAACAAATGTATATACTAATTTTACAGTGACAATACCATATTTAGATGAGAGCGCTCCATTGAGTACAACTACAACAATTATAGGGGGACTTAAATTGAATTTTTGCACTAAATGCGGCAACAAAATTATAGATGGAACACATTTTTGTACTCGCTGCGGTAACGATTTACGAGAAGAATCAACTATTGAAACTGAATCAGACCATAACGTTGATTTAGATACTGTTAATCCAGAATTAGATTATGATATGGATTTAATTACAACTGAACCTGTTGACAATGCTACATCCAATTTGAAATTTTCAAAAAAAACAAAAATATTCATGTCAATATCCATAGTTTTAATAATATTAATAGTTATCATTGTTAACATTGGTAATTCTTTATCTGATCCTAGTAAAATAGTAAAAAGATTTGAGAAAGATATCTCTTCAAATAATGCTTCTGATTTAGCAAGTATATTATATTGTAATGATTCTAGACTTAAACTAGATAGTAAGAGTATTTCGCCTTTATTAGCTTACTTTAAAAGCAATCCTACATATTATAATAAGGTTGATCAAGATTTAAAAAATAATGCTTATAATCCTAAAGATATTGATAGCATAAAGTTGGTAAATACATTGACTTTATCTAGTGACGGAAAGACCTTTCTCATTTTTCCTAAATATAAAATATATATTAAACCATCTTTTATCACTGTAACAGCACCAGTTAAAGGTGTTACTTTTTCAATTAACAATACTAATATAGGTGAAAGTGATTCTGACAACTCCACCAAGGAATTTGGACCATACATTCCTGGTGCTTATACGATTTTAGCTAATTACAAAAACTTATATGTTAGTTCAAGTACTACTTATCCTTTGGATCTTGTAACAGCTGATAATAATATAGCGAAAGTAAATGTATTGGAGGATATGAAATACATAAACATATCTTCAGATACTAATTATAACGATGCTGACATTTTTGTTAATGGGAAAAATGTTAATGTTAAAGTTAAGGATGCTACACATTTTGGACCTATAAACAATTCCTCACAAATATATGCAACATTGTCACAAGGGGGTAAAAAACTTACAAGTAAAAACTACAAAGGTTCAAGTTTTGACAGTGATCTTGCTTTAAGTTTTGAAGAAGCTAGCAGTGAATTAACTGATGTTAAAAATAAACTAAATATTCTTTTATCTCAATATGATTACGCTTTTGTAGATGCTATTAATAATAATAATAATCCTGCAGCAATTAATAATTATGTAGCTTCTGGAAGTCAGTTATATAAGCTTCAAGAAGGATATATAATTAGTACAGCTAAATCAGGAATACAAGAAACTTTTATCTCTTCCTATATTACTAAATTCAACAGCATTAGTGATGATAATAAATCAGGAAGTTTTACATCCTCAGAATCTTATATCATATATAGCAAAGATGGTCTCAGTACTCCTACGACTCAAAGTTATGTATATGGATTTCAATATAATGATGCCTCGCAGACATACCAACTTACAAGCATAAACTAAGTTAAATATCTTATTTTATATTTAAGCAGTGAAAATGTTTCTCATATAGGCGAATAAATGAAACGAAGTAACCATTAAATTAGGTTTTAAAAAAGAAGATGTTTGGAATAAATTTATTCCAAACATCTTCTTTTTCATTATACCCACATGCCACTTGCCATGTGGGTGGCACAGCTAAGTTGTTCCACGAACTATAATACTCGGTGGAAAATATATTTTTGAATTATCTATTGATTCTCCTTTTATAATATCTATTATTAGTTTACAGGCTTGCTCTCCCATACTATAAATAGGTTGTTGAATTGTTGTAAGTTCTGGTTCAATCATTTTAGATAACTTTATTCCATCGAAGCCCATTATTACAATATCTTCAGGAATTTTGTATCCTCTTCTTTTAAGAGTTTTCATTCCCCCTATAGCCATTACATCATTAGAATAAAATATAGCATCAACAGATTTACATTCATCAATTATATGATTAGTTACTTCCATACCACCTTCTAAAGTAAAGGTACTTTCAAAAATTAACGATTTATTATAAATTCCGTATTTAGTCATACTCTCTTTATATCCATCTATTCTTTCTTTATATATAGTCATTTTCTTTGGACCAGTTACAAATACTATATTTCTTTTATCTTTACCATATAAATATTCTATTCCACACTGTATCCCTTGTTTATTATCAAAATAAACACCAGGATAATCTTCAAAACCTTTAATATATCTATCTACAAATACAAATGGTATGTCATTTAATTTTAATAGATTTGCACTATCCTCACTTTCTTGTCCAGGAATTAAAATTATCCCATCAATTAATTTACTTATTAAAAGTTTGACATACATCTTTTCTTTATTTGCATTATTATCTGAATTACAGAGGAATACATTATACCCTAATTTATTTGCAAAATCTTCTATAGCCCTTGATAACTCTGAAAAAAATGGATTTGATATATCTGGTATAATTATTGCAATACTTCCAGACTTTTTAGTTTTTAAACCCCTAGCAACATTATTAGGAATATATCCAGTTTCCTCTATAACTTCATAAATCTTGTTTTTAGTTTCTTCACTTATATTTTCAGCCTTCTTATTAATAACCAAAGATACTGTGGTTTTTGAGACGCCTACTTTTTCTGCAATATCTTTCATTGTTATCTTATTCATTAGCTAACTACCTCGATTCTTCATAGAATATACAACTATATAATCTTAATATTTCTAATCTATTTCAATTATATATTAATAATCTACATTTTACCAATAGGCATTCTCATCATTTTTATTTTTTGGTCTTTACATATAATTTTAAGTCAACTCCAACTTCCTTAGCTACAGTTGCCCCAGTTAATATCTTTTTAACATTTTCTATAGCCATACTTCCCATGAGCTTTGGTTGTTGTGCTACTGTTGCTGTCATCTCTCCGGCATCTACAGCTTTTTTTGCATCATCGCCTCCATCAAATCCAACAACTATAGCTTTTTTCCCTGAAGTACTTAATGCTTTAACAGCTCCTAGTGCCATCTCATCATTTTGTGCAAAAATAGCTTGAATATTAGGATTTGATTGTAACATGTTTTCAGTTACAGTTAATCCCTTTTGTCTATCAAAATCAGCGGGTTGAGATGATACAACCTTTAGGTTTTTATCTACATCAACTATATTGTGAAATCCTTTTCCTCTGTCTCTTGTTGCAGAAGCACCTGTTGTTCCTTGAAGTTCTGCTATATTGCCTTTACCACCAAGTTGCTCCTTTATAAATTTACCTGCCATTTCTCCACCTTTAACATTATCTGAAGCTATATGACAAACTACATCTCCTCCATTAGATTTTCTATCTACAGTTATTACTGGAATCTTTTCATTATTAGCTTGCATAACTGAACTTTGAGCTGCATCACTATCAACAGGATTAAGTATTATAACACTAACTCCCTTTTGTAATAAATCCTGAACATTTGAAAGCTCTTTTGATGAATCATTTTGTGAGTCAACAACTAATAATTGATATCCTAATTCTTTAGCCTTAGCTTCAGCACCTTCTTTTAGCGTTACAAAGAAAGGATTATTTAAAGTTGAAACAACCATACCTATTTTTTTAGAATCAGATTTTCCACTTGAAGCTGAAGTTTTAGTTTTAGCACTAGAGCCACATCCTGCAAGTACCCCAATTGTCATAGTTGCTATCATTGCCACCGAAACTAGTTTACATAATTTTTTCATTAAATTTCCTCCTAATAATTTTTATTTGATGTATTAATTAGTAGCCTTTTTCTTCTCAATCAAAACTGCCAATAGTATTACTAGTCCTTTTACTATAGTTTGATAAAAAGCTGAAACATCCATAAGATTTAACCCATTACTTAAAACTCCAATAATTAACACACCTATTATTGTTCCAAATATTGTTCCTTCTCCACCGACCAAGTTTGCTCCCCCAATAACTATTGCAGCTATTGCATCTAATTCATATCCATTTCCAGCCGTTGGCGCCGCTGATCCTATTCTACTCGTAACGATAATTCCAGCGATTGCAGCTGTAGCGCCAGATATAATATAAGCCCAATTTTTAACATTATTTACACTTATACCAGAAAGTCTTGATGAATCTTCATTTCCGCCAACTGCATATATATATCTTCCATATCTAGTTTGTGTTAAAAGATAGACACAAATAGCAAATACAATTATGGTAATAACAACTGGAACAGGTATTCCGAGTATTCTACTATTTGTTAATCTAATAAAGTCATTACCTAAACCGGATATAGGATTACCTCCAGTAAATACATAAGTAACTCCTCGAAATACAGTTTGTGTAGCCAAAGTAGCTACAAATGCTTGAACTTTTCCTTTTGCAACAATTATTCCATTAATAAACCCAACTAAAATTCCTGTAAATAATGCTGCCAGTATTGCGAGTGGTATACTCCCTGTATTTTTTATAGTTGCAGCAGCCACTGCACCTGCTATTGCAACAATTGACCCTACAGACAAATCTATTCCACCTGTAAGTATTACAAAAGTCATACCTAATGATATAACTGCATTTACAGAAATTTGAGTGAATAAATTTCTTAAATTTGATACTTGTAGAAATGTTGGTGAAATTATACTAACAATTATGCATAATATAGCTAATGCTAAAATGGATTTATATTTTAATAAATTCTCTTTTATATTCGACATTTTAACCCTCCCTTGCAAATCTTATACTCTTTTTATTCTCCAATTGCTAATTTCATTATGCTTTCTTGGGTAGCCTCTTTCCTACTTAACTCTCCAGTTATTTTCCCCTCATGCATTACCACTATTCTATCTGAAATTCCAAGTACTTCTGACATATCTGAAGAAATCATAATAACTGCTTTCCCTTCGGCTTTTAACTGATTTAATACATCATATATCTCTTTTTTTGCACCTACATCTATACCTCTTGTTGGTTCATCTATTATTAAAACTTTAGGAGACTGTATAAGCCACTTTGCTATAATAACCTTTTGTTGATTTCCTCCACTTAAATTCTTTATTAATTGGTCTTGAGTAGGTGTTTTAATTGCTAATTTTTTTATATATTCATCAACTACATTTTTTTCATCTGCTTTACTTATACAAAACATTTTCTTTTCAAACTTATCTAAAGACGCTAATGTCATATTTTGTTTTACAGATAAAGGCAGTATTAGTCCTTCTTTTTTTCTGTCTTCAGATAAATACGCTATTCCGTTATTTATTGCATCTTTAGGGCAATTAATATTTACTTGTTTTCCATTCATCTCAATAGAGCCGCTACTTTTCTTATATTCTCCAAAAATAACCTTTGCTACTTCCGATCTACCTGAACCCATAAGTCCTGACATTCCAAGGATTTCTCCTGCTCTTACTTCTAGATTAATTGATTTTAAAAGTCCTTCTAAACAAACATCCTTCAATTTTAATATAGGGGTTACATTAGTGGGTTCTTTATATGGATATTGTTCTTCCATTTTTCTCCCTACCATCATAGTTATCAAATCGTCTTTACTGACATCGTTTACTTTGACTTCGCCTACATATTTACCATCTCTTAAAATATTTATTCTATCGCAAATTGCAAAAATCTCGTCCAATCTATGAGATATATATATTATTGCTATATCCCTACTTTTAAGCATTTCAACAACTTTAAAAAGCTTCTCTGTTTCTGTATCTGTTAGGGCTGATGTTGGCTCATCCATGACTATTATATTAGAGTTTTTAGAAATTGCTTTTACTATTTCAAGCATTTGCATTTCCCCAATACTTATATTTTTAACATACTCCTCGGGATCAACGTTACTCCCAATTTGTTTAAGATAATCTTTACACATACTGTTCATTAATTTTTTATCTAACTTTTTAGTTACTTTGTTTATTTTTTCATTTCCTAAAAATAAATTTTCTGCAACTGTTAGATTTGGTAAAACACTTAACTCTTGATGTATTATCGATATACCTAGTTTTTCAGCTTCTTTTACATTTTTTATATCTACTTCTGAACCTTGTATAACAACTTTGCCATCATCCTTTTGATAAACACCACCTAAGATCTTAATTAATGTGGACTTTCCTGCACCGTTTTCTCCTAAAAGTGCTAGTACTTCTCCCTTATATAAGCTTAAATTTATGTTATCAAGTGCCTTTACTCCTGGAAAACATTTTGATATACCTTTCATTTCGAGGAAAGGAATTTTTTCTTCCATAATTACTCCTCCTTAAAAAATTACTCCAGATTTAAGAATTACATTCGCATACGGAGTTTGCTCCCCTGTTCTAATTACAGCCTTACACTCATTCAACATTATTTTTAATTCCTCATGTGTTATAAAAGTAAATTTCACATTTTCAAATTGTTTTTTTATTTCTTCAAAGACTTTAGGATTATTTTCTTCTATTTCTAAGGCCAAAATTACCTCTTCTACTTGAAGTTCTAATAATACATTTTTTAATGTCTCTATAAAACTAGGGATACCTTTTGATAATGCTATATCTATCCTTTTTGTTTTATCTGGTATTGGTAATCCACAATCTCCTATGGCAATTAGATCTTTATGTCCCATTTTTGAAACTACACTAGAAATTTCTCCATTTAAAATTCCAATTTTTTTCATGTTCACTGCTCCTTATTAATTTCATTTAAAAATGGTATTGAAGCTTGTGCCCCTTCTCTTTGAACTACTATAGCTGAAACTCTATTTGCAAATTTAACTGCTTCTACAAGTGAATTAATATTCAAATTTGATTTTGTTAATTTAGTAGTTATTGCTCCTATAAATGAATCTCCAGCTGCAGTACTATCAATAGCATTAACTTTATATGCAGGTATTAACACTCCGCCTTCCTTTGATATCACCGCTGCTCCCATGTTACCTAAAGTAATAATTACATATTTAACTTTATTATCTAAAAAAGAATTTGCAGCTTGTTTTGCACTTTCTAAATCTTGAACATTTACTCCTGTAAGGGTTGTAGCTTCTGTTTCATTAGGAACTATAATATCTGTGTACGCAAGCAACTCTTTAGGAATTTCTTTTGCTGGGGCAGGGTTTAAAATTGTAATAACCCCATTTTCTTTTGCAAATTTAAAAACTTCCATTGTAACTTCAATTGGTGTCTCAAATTGTGCTACTATTATGTCACTATTAGATATAACTTCTTTGCACTTATCTATTTCTTCTAAATTAAGACTCATATTTGCACCTGCTACAACTATTATTGAATTATTACCTTTATTATCTACAGTAATTATCGCTGTGCCTGTTGGCTTAACATCATCTTTAAATATGTTATTAACATTTATCCCTTCTTTTTCTAGGGCATTTACTATTTGAAGACCATAAGAATCTTGACCTATTTTGCCTATCATATATACCTCTGCTCCTAGCCTTCGCGATGCAACTGCTTGATTAGCACCTTTGCCGCCATGTGCTAATTTGAAGTTTTCACTAAAAATAGTTTCTCCAATTAGTGGCATTTTATCTATAGAAACCACCATATCCATATTAATACTTCCAAGGATACAAACCTTATTCATAACCTCACCTCTTTTTTAGTTAACCGATTAAGTAATTCGGTTAACTAGATTATAAAACCTTATTAATTATATGTCAATGGTTCTTAATATATTTATTGTAAATGTTTTCATAAAGTTAAGCTTTATAACTTACAGTATAATGAATTACCTACTTAAACCGAAAGGGGAATCATCAATGTTATATGTAATGTTTATTGTTGTTAATCTTATTACAAAGTACTAGCAGACTAAGCCGCTAGTACTTTAAATGTTAAAAAAAGTTCCCTAAGTTTGTTATGGACCAATTCTTTCTACTGTATAGCTTTAGGTACTGACTTTATGTCTTTGTAAATAAAGTTATGTAGTTGATCTATAGTAGACTTCATGTCAGCAACCAAATACCAAACTTTGTCTATCGTTTTTCCCATACTGTAACCATCCACTGGGAATCTGTCCTGTTCCAAAGTTGTTGTATTAGATGTAAGCACTTTTGTACCAAGTTTTATTATATCCATACTGCTTAAACTTGTTTCCGTATAAGGTAAAAGCTGCGAAACAATCGACGGAAATTTTGCTACCCCTAATGACTGAATCTTTGTCATAATAAGTGACATTACCGTTTTTTGTCTTTCAATTCTTCGATAATCGCCACCCTCGGTAAACCTCACTCGTGAATAAGCAACAGCCTGAAGTCCGTTTAAAGTTTGTAGTCCCGGTTTTGTAATTTTAGGAACAGATTTTTTTTCTATTTTAGAAATTTCTACTATTTTATCATTCATTGGGCTAATTTCATCTTGTTTAATATTAATACTTACATCACCAATAGTATCTATTATCTTTTCAAATGAAAAGAAATCGAGAGTGATATAATCCCTAATATTCAAATTAAAATTCTCGTTAATAGTGCTTATGGCAAGTTGTGGTCCACCATATGCATATGCATGGGTAATCTTTGTTTGACCATGACCTTTTATTTTTACATATGTATCCCTCATAATAGAGGACATTTTTATTTTCTTATTCTTTGAATCTATGGAAACTATTATTATAGAATCTGAGCGACTTGTCTTTTGATTTGCATCCATTCTATCTATACCAAAAAAAGCAATATTAGTTATTCCCTTAGCATTTTCTGCTTCAGATAATGCATTAGAATTAATACCTAAAATGTCATCATTTTTTGATATTCCTACAGTATTTATTTTATTAAGTTTATAAAACGCGTAACTAAAGACCCCTCCTACAATTAATACACAAATAATAAACACACTTAACAAGATCTTCTTCCAGTTTTTAATTTTCTTCATATTTTCGCTCCT
This sequence comes from Clostridium estertheticum, assembly GCF_026650985.1. Taxonomy (GTDB): domain Bacteria; phylum Bacillota; class Clostridia; order Clostridiales; family Clostridiaceae; genus Clostridium_AD; species Clostridium_AD estertheticum_C. Next base: position 4,844,806 of record NZ_CP086239.1, on the reverse strand, counting down.
CATCATTCGTATGTTTTAGTTAATTATTTCCATTATATAATAATTAACTTGTATTTCCTTAAATATTATAGCATATCTTTTTAATTTCTCACCCTTTTTTCATCATTTATCGACATATTTTTTTCCGTTGATTTCTTACCCCCCCTTTAGGTTAGCACCCTTATTTAACTTGCAATGAAACACAAAAAAATAAGGAACAGTTTTTCAACCGCTCCTTCCCACTTATTTATTTATTTATTTATGGATGCCACTTGCCATGTGGGTGGCACCTATCGTTCTTTTCCCTTTTTTCAGATGTATAACATGGCCCCGTACACCAGATATAAGCATCCCTAAAACCCCACCACTAAAATCAATTACTATATCAAGAACATTGGAGGTTCTGCTGGGTATATATTTTTGAATAAATTCATCTATCACAGGAAACAGTAAAAGCAAAAATAGCAACATCCATATTTTATTACTTCTTTGTAATTTAGACTGCCTTACTATAGAACATAACAATATGCTAAATATAAAGTATTGAAAAAAATGTGCATTTTTTCTCACATAATAATTAACATCATTAAATTTACCACCTACTTTTTCTATAGTAGCTGGCGAAATATTCATAACCCCACCTGCAAACTCTATAAGCGCTCTACTACTCCTTTGCGATGTTTCACCTGGCCTTGTACCATTATAAAAAATCACACCTAACCAAACAACACATAATAAAATTTTCACTATTGTTTTTCTTTTTAATAAAATCTTCATAAATTTCTCCTAACCTTATGTCACCATTCAATTTAGTAATAAAGTATATTATACCATGCATTAATTTTAATGTCTTTAAATCATTAGTTAACAAGATGCCACTTGCCCCGTGGGTGGCACTAATCTTTAAAAGTCCATAAACTATTCAATAAATAATTGGATACAGGAACTACAAGAACCACAAGGCACTGTCCATAAAGATAATTCCATTTAAGCACGTGAACACTAATAAAGATGATGGTACTATTTAAGCCTAGCCCAATCAAAGAAACTATTGAATAGATTAAAAATTGCCGTACATTTCTGCTCTTAGACTGAAATGTCCATGTTCGATTTAAAATATAAGAAATCACGAGTACCAGCAAGAATCCTAAAGCGGATCCAAGAACAGGATCAAAATCAGCAAATTCAACAAGTAAAATAAGACTCCCAAAATGGATGATAGTACCTAGTAAACCAACCATACCATAACGTAATAGCACATTAATTTGCAAATTTTGCTCGTGATTATTCTTCATTCTTAGTACATCCCTCCATTCAAATAATTTATATATTTAGATCGTCCCCTTTAGCAGGCAAAGAGTCATCACTCTCCTTTGTTAATCCATGATCTGTCTTCTCCCAATAAAACGTATTTGTAATTAATTGCCAAACTGCTTTATATGCTGCTATGCTCATCAAAGCCCAATAGATTGGTGTAAGGAGTGCATATTTAACCAACTTAAAAGAAAGTGCATAATTCCCCTTTTCCTGTAGATCATCAATGACCCAGCGCGCCCCCACTTTTTTGTTGAAATTCTAGAGCGTCATCCAACTGCTCCACTGTCAAAATACCAAGAGCAATAAGTAATTCTCCAAGTTTTCCTTTCGAGTGGATAAGTTTGATTGCTTCAAGAACTTTAGACTCCTCCGCCCATCCAAAATCAATCAATATATTTCCAAGAAGCCCACCATACATTTTCTGATAATCCAGCGCTTTCTTCAAATCACATTCTGATATCCACCCATTTTCAACCAAAATTTCTCCTAATCGAACCGGATTCTGCTTGCCCATCATCTTCTCCTTATTCCATTTTTATTGGTCACTTACATTTTCATCTGATCGAACATTTTGAGTTTTCTGGCTGACTGTATATCTTGGTCGCCCTTTGACCTCATCATAAATTGCTGCAATATATTCGCCAAGAATCCCAATACCCAGCATTATCATGCTATTCATGCTAAGCAGCAACAAGATAACTGTTGTAAACCCAGTTACAGCTACCCCCATTAATTTCATATAGAGAGTTTGAATCCCAAGTATTGCAGACCCAACAAAAAACATCATTCCAATAATCGAAACAAAGGATAGTGGCCATGATGTAAAAGTCACAACCGCATGAAGAGCCAATCTAACAAGAGTTGTAAGTTTCCAACTCGTCGTGCCTTCAATGCGCGGCGCAACATCAAACTCGATTTGAACCCGAAAGAATCCTAACCATGCAGTCATACCACGGAAAAAAGTTATGCGCTCTGGCATGATAGCCCAAGCTTCAACAACTTGACGATCAAGAAGCTTATAATCACTTGCCCCCTGTAAATCATATCTTGTAAGCTTCTGGATTAACCAGTAAAACAACTTTGCGCCCATCCCATAGCTAAAAGACTCCTTACCACGTCTCCTTTTTACACATTCAATAATCTTTGCTGTATTCGAGCGCCAATAATCAATCATCTGCGGAATTAACTCTGGTGGATGCTGAAGATCTCCATCCATAATAATCACTGCTTGACCCTTCGCATGCTCTAGTCCCGCGCAGAGTGCACGCTCTTTACCAAAATTTCTACTAAGGCGAATACCTTCCACCTGAGGGATTTCGGAGCAAACAGCCATAAGTTCAGCCCATGTTCCGTCAGTTGAACCGTCATCAACAATAATTAGTTCAAAAGATTTGGTAGACTGCCGGATAAATCCGGCAATTGTTTTGAGTGTCTGCTGTAAATGCTGAGCTTCATTCCATACCGGTATGACTACAGATACCTCGATTACCGCCTGATTCATTGGATATTTCCTCCTGTCCTTCTTATTACCTTGTACAGTCGCCACTTAGAACCAAAGTCCTTTACAAGTTCCGCCCATTCAGCCCCATGCTCAAACAAATTGGGATAAGCATTATTAATTACACTAATCACAGATGAGGATCCAGGTTTGGGAATCAAAATATAGCTAACTCCATATTTTTGTGGATCTGAGATGGCCTCATTAAAATAATAATCACTAGATATATACAAACGTTTCGGAAACTGGGTTTTCAAAATAATTAAATAAGCAGAGAATGAATCTACCAAAATATTACTATTAGGATAGTTTTCGTCTAAATACCCTGCAATATCGCTAAATTGTTTTTCATCATAATAAGTCTGATTGTGATGCTCAAATGAATTCTTAAGAAAAGTATTTTCATCAGGCGCAATGCTAGGCTGAGTAATGACATATGATAAGATAAGAAAATTTGCTACCATTCCCATGATGGGAATAATAAATAACCACTTACGTTTTACCTTGCTTAGCTCATATGGTAGCCAGGCAACTGCTACTGGCAGCACATACATAAAATATCTCAACCATCCTAATGTTGTTCCTTTTATCAGCATAATAACTTGCAACATAGGTATAGAAATAAACAGGCCCAGAAGGATTAGCGTATCCCATCGCCACAAGCGATGATTTATCAATTTAAGAATTAATATTGTTATCAAAGGCGCTGAAAACACCAAAATCTTTTTTAGAGCAAAAATACAAGCCTTTACAGGTGCATTAACCATAGCTACATATATTGCCGAGCTTAAGTGTCCCTGAATCTGAGCGGTATTTGAATAATCTCCATTTAAGAAATACAGCGGATTATGCATAATTATCATATTAAACAAAACCCACAATATTATAGAATAACAAATTGGTGTAACAATAATCGTAAGTATGCCCTCCGCCCGTGACCACTTATAACGGATGTTTCCTTCGTTAGGTGGAGCAGCATTTCTGCTAACCAGCATTGTGATAATAACAAAGCCAATAGCCATACTAAAAGCAAATGGAACTGCTTCATACCGACACCAAAAGGCTAATGCTAAAGCAAAACTCACTACTACCAAGTCACCTAGTTTATGCTCGTCAACCCAATTTTAAAAATGTATAATACTCAAAATCACGAAAAATATAAACGGAGCATCACTTAAACCATTAAATCCAAATATGAAAACCATTGGATTTAGTGAGTATAATAGTGTAAAAACAACCGCATACAAACGTTGAATACCACGTTTAATAAAAGCTCTCACCAATATACTCGCAGTTAATGAAGCAAATATAGCACTCATGAGCAGCCCTGCAATTCCCTTGGTCGCCATTGCAGGAATCCATGGATATAACAACAGAAATCCCAAATGCGGGCTACGGCTGTATAAAACATAAAACGCGTTGGCGACTCTACTAATTCCATCACTATGATAATATCCAACATAAACATTGTAATAATAACCGGCTATACATTCTAACAAAAACACAGCGATCCCAATTGTCCAAACGATTCTTTTGTCATTACGGATTCGTAAATTTCCTTCTAAATTAGCTATATGCTCACCCCCTATACTTAAAATTAACAACATATTTTTGGTGATGATGCGTTCCCCAATTGAAACAGATTCTTTTATGTTATTTGACATAAAATTTTAATATATATATATTTATGCAGAACTTTAGAAATAATTACTAAAGAATAAATTACTTTTAAATAAATAAAAACTACCCAAATGCATAACCATGCACCTGGGTAGTTTTCTAAGTTGACTATCTCAAAATCTTTTTATTTTTATTTCATAACACCTTGCGCCACAGTTCTCCTCTTTGTCATATGTTTAGTGTATATCTTATAATATGCTAAATAGAAAATCCCTAGACCTATTAAAGAACCCATAAAGTCTATCAACACATCGCTTACGAGGGATCCTCTCCCTAAAACAAAGGACTGATGGAATTCATCAGTTACTGCATAAAATAAACATATAAACATAATATAAATTAATGCATTTTTTCCTTTAACCCCAAATAGGAATAAAAGATTTGCAACAAATACTGCTAACATACAATATTCAAAAGCATGCGCATTTTTTCTTATAATTACATCTATTTTTTGATTTCTTATACCTTCGGGTAGCACAGTGCTTTTAACTTTAGCTGAATTTGTTTTACCCTCCAGAACACTTTTTCCACTTCTTATGGAATTAACAATCCCATAACTCTGCTTATCTGATATTGTAGCAGGTCTAGAAGAGTTATAAAATATAAATCCCATCCATAATAAACATAAAATAACACCTAATTTTTTCAATATGTCACCATCCAATCTAATAATAAAATATATTATACCATGTATTAGCCTTTATTTTCATTACTACAAGCTACTTCTTCATATATCACATATTCTAAGTCGCTGACACAACTCATTTCCAATATATAGATGTGACAAAGCGAAATCCGTTTGTTGGTTGCTAATAATTTTCGACAATAAAAAAGACTTAGAAATTAATCTAAGTCCCTGGTATTAATTTAATATAGATTCCTAATTTAGCATTTCAACGAATGCTGTGCTACTTGGGCACTGGGACCCGCTTAAGCTCGGGAAAATTCCAAAAGAATATATTTTATATTCTTTTCCTGCAGTAAACCAACTTGATGGTAATTGAACATATTGAGTAGTTGTCGAACATTGTGCTGCTTGGGGTGTCATTTTAATTTGGGGTGTAATGTTATAACTACCTATTGCCACACCTTTACTGTCAACTTCAACACAGCAAAATGAACTGTTTACACAACCCGCTGAATATTGAAGCATAACAGGAATCCCACCCGTATTACCTAATACATCGGTGCCAACTGTAGACTTTGCTGCATATTGTGGATTATTCGGGGTACTATTCCACGAATTACCATTACCACTTATATGTGTAATTGTACAATATTCATTATTAGGACCTGATGTTACATCAGCAAAAGCAAAGGTTGACGTTAATAAAGAAGAAACAATTGTTATTACTAATGCAAATAACATTGGCAATTTTTTAATTTTTGACATTTTCATATTTTTAACCACCTTTTAATCTATAGTTTGTGTGTACACATCTCTTAGATTATAACCTTGTCCAATTTTTATGTCAATCATTATTTTACATTTAATACATTTTATCCTTTAAATTCATTATAATTAATATTAATACAATATAACCCATTAGTTGGATGACTTTATAATATTTTATATGATAAAATAAGAAAATACTCTATTTAAATTTCTATGAATTTCAGTAGTTCTCCTCCCTTACTATAATCAAGTTTATTTTAAATAACATAATTATACATAAATATTATATATTAAATATTAATACAATAATTTCATGTTATAATAAGTAGATAAAAAATTAAAGGAGTGAATATAAATGAAAAGTAAACGTATTAAAATTAAACTTATGACAGGTATCCTTCTAGCAAGTATGGCTATTTCAACCAGTAACATAGCATTTGCTGCCAACACGGTAACTGGAACTAAACTAGGTGCAGTTACAACCGAAGCAATAACATCAACACAAAATACTGTAGCACATACAGCTTTATCAAGCATTATACCTAATGAAGAAGAAACATCAGTTATTGCAACAGTAAAAGCTGCTCCATTTGGAGCAATAATAAATGCTACTTCAATTAAAAAAGAAGCTACAAAATACCAAGTATTTGATGGCACAAAAATTATATCTACAATTGCTAACTTGGGAACAAATACAACAATATTTCCGGGAAAAAGTGTTGGAGATGTAGTTACAATTAAATTATTAAACGCAGCTGGAACAATAGTTTCAACAATTAGTGTAACTTTAATATCTTACAGTAGGTGAAACATATCTATGATTGGCTAGCCTATAAATAATTTTGTGTAAACATATTAAAAAATACTCTTCCTTGATAAGCTTGTAAGGAAGGGTATTTTTGGCTTACGGTCTGACCCCTTTATGAGTTTGGAGTTGAAGTGAACATGACCTCTAATTTTTTTGCATTAAAAAAAGACACTATTTCTAGTGCCTATATTATTATATTCATTTTGTAATTACTATTTATGATTTAACTTGTGTAGCGACAGTTAATGTAACATTTGTTGTAACTTTACTAATCGAGTCAAAGCCGGTTATTACAACGGATCTAATCGTACTTAAATCAATTCCAGCATTTGCTGTTATTGTAAGCAAACCATTTTTATTTTGAACTTGACCAATATTACTCTGGAATGTTATATTGTTACCAAGTGATGTATTAGTAATGTCATTCCCATATTGGTCATATATAATAAAAGAAGCATAACCTTTATTTCCACTAAGTGCTAGTACTGTTGAAGTCACAATAATTTTATCGACTTTTGAAGCGTCAGTTTTAACCACAGGTGCTACCGTTACTGAACTTGCAGTAATGCCAGTTAATAAGTCCTTTAATGTAATACTGATTGAGGTACCCATATTACTAGTAGAATTATATGTTATTGTACCTGTTGATGTTAACGGGTCTAAAACTATACTTGACTTATCAGATGAAGTTGCAGTTAACTGTGAAGCTGGAACAGTTTTAGTTATATCCTCATTCGCTGAATTGAATACCTCGTATTCAAAAGTAGCTGTATACATTCCAGTCTTTTTTGTAATCGGATTAATAGAAAATCCAGCAATTTTGGAAGGTGCAGAGGTTCCAGTTACTCCATTTTTGTTCACTAATGTAATAACAATTGATGTACTAATATCAAAAGGAGAATTAAATGTTATTGTACCTATTCCTGTTGTTGGATCTACAACTATGGTTGAGCCTACAGATGCACCTCCGTAAATATCTGAAGCTGGAATAGTTTTAGTAATATCTAATCCGTTCTGATCTAATATTTTGTATGTAAAAGTAGCTGTGTTTGTCCCAGTCTTCGTTAAAGCCTCTTTAACTTGAATTTTAGCAACATTTGAAGTTACTGGTGCTGAAGCTACAATTTTTTGACCATTATTATATATAATAGTCGAAATATTTACAGAATCTTTGTTCGCTTGTGTACCATTACTATTTTTTATCCAACCGCTATCGTCTGTTTTTATAAAAATATCACCTTTATTTTTAACTACTGCATCATTAATTAGACTTACATTGTTTAGATCGTTTGCATACTCTAACGTATACATACTGTCGCCTATTACCACAGAGAAATTTGGAACATCGGTAAAACTACTTAGCCCCATTGCCATTACTGGTTTTGACAGTGTAACTGTCAATAACACAAATCCCATCATCATAATACTTTTAAATTTTTTCATTAATAGATCACCCCTATTTTTATATTTTTTATACATTTAAATAGAAATTCAATAAAAGCTATTGCATTATTAATTTACAAAAATAGCATTTATTATTTTATATTGTTAACAGTTACATAATAACACATTTTATCCTAAAAATGAATTTTTTATTAATGTAATTCCAAAATCCACTTATAATACAAAAAAACCGGTAAATCATAGAAGCATTATGATTACCGGATTTTTTTCAATTCATTTCGAGTAAATAAACAAACATAATTCAATTAGCAACTTTCTTTGAAAATCTTTTACCTAATATGAATGGCATATAATTGTTAATTACATAAATTATTGGGATCATAACTATCAAAGTTACCCCAACATGTATTATGCCATTTAATGTGACTATGTATGATTTCTCACTAGCTAAAAAACTAATATATGTTATTAATTTATCGATGATTGGATATAGTATCATTTGATGAAACGCAAAAAATATTATACTGTTTTTACCTATATATATTAGTAATTTTGATTTTGGTAATAATCTACAAAAAATTAATGATGCCATGATTCCACTAATAGCTGACCCAAAGAATAAGAAGTAATTACCATATGTAATAGAAGACATATCCACGCGAGCATTTATATAACGAACATTCAAATGTCCTATAATTACATTAATAATTAAAAATACAACTAAGTATTTTATACTCACAAGTTTACTTACCTTGTTTTCCATCCCTTTTATTAAATAACCTATACCATAAAATACTACAGCAATAAATGATACATCCAAGCTCCATGGTAATGGCTTTCCAATATACGTGTTGTAGATACCTCCAATAATTGCGCTAACTACTAAACATGTGATAATCTTTCTTTTATCATTTTTAGTCCATTTAACTATTAAGAAAAATATCATCTCACACATAAACAAACAAGCTATAAACCACAGTGTTCCATTATGCAAAGTGCCATTGTTATATCTTAATGGTATGAGTGTTCCAATAAATGATTTTAAAGGACTAACGTTTTGTTTGTTATTAAATACAAAAAAATAGATGTACTCAATAAAAGAAAAACAAAAATACGGTATACCTATAGTTATAATCCTCTTTTTTAAAAATGCTGAGAACTTATTATATTTTACATTTGAAAATAAATATCCTGACATAAAGAAAAATAATGGTACATGAAATGTGTATACTTCTGCCTGAATAGGCAGCAAAATAGGTCCGTGCCCAAACATAACCAAAATCATTGCAAATCCCTTCGCCATATCAATCCAATTCAGTCTCTTTTTTTCCATATTAATTTGTTCCTCCCATAATAACAGTTTATTCGACATATTATCATATAAAAGAGAAGAACAGCAAATAGCTTAAAATGATTTACCAGCTATATTTCTTGTCATACTGTAATATTAGCGCTTTTCCTTAAGGTTCCACCCAATTCCCATTAACTTCCTCCCCCTTAATCCGCATCAGATGTTCCATCTTCGCCTAGCTTCCGCATATGTTGTTCACTAATTGTTCTCAACCCCCGGGCTCTTTGGCGGACAGGAGGTTCGCCTAGCTAATTAACACCAACCGCTTGATTGACATAATTAAAATAATCCTCTGTTTCCATAAATCTGCTACTTATATAAGTAAATTCTCCGCTATCTATATTAAATTTTCGAGTTGCAATATAGAATCCAATGCTCCCACCCCCAAACTCTGAATTGTTATAAGTAGATGTTTCAAAAACATTGTTCTCTAACTGTTTAAAGAAAAGATTTTGAGAATTATAGGTAAGAACAGAATTTGTAATTTCTCCATTATCTTTAAAACTTGATGATTTAAATATTCCATCCTTTACATAATAGATCTTCATATCCGAATAATTAGTTCCGCCTGGGGTGCCCATTAATAGAAAATCTGATTGCCCCTCTTGTATATTTTTATGAACTGTAATTAATTTTCTATTAGGATTCAAATTTAATATTTGTTCTTCATTCTCATTAACATCATATATTTTGGGTTTAGTCTCTCCATCTTTCGACACGGCTATTTTATAGTGACCTCTACTTAATTGATCTCCTTCATTTGCACCGGCCCAAACACCAGCCCAATCTTCAATAGGGTCAAATGATGCTTGTTCAATCTGATTATCATCACTAAAAATGTTTACTGAATAATTTAGTCCAGTATTATCTTTCATAGTTAATTTATAAAGACTTTTGGCTTTTATTATATCTAATTCCGTTGTAGTTCCACTAGTGATTTCTTCACCAGGAATAACACTTGCATCTACGATTTTCCCTGTTGTATTGTCTATCCAATTTCCTGAAAAATCTTTAACATAAATTGCTCCACCCTCAATGATTTTATTAGTAATTTCCGTAGAATTTGCTAGATCGTTAGCATAAGCTAATTCGAACGATTTGTTCCCAATTAAAACCGTACCATTCGCCATTGTAGCAAAAGCTGAAAATGATGATGATCCTGTTATCATTAAAGTAACAAGAAATGAACTTATAATTTTCTTTTTCAAATTAAATCCCCCTATAATTGTTTTAAAACAATTTTGCACTTAGTTGCGTTGTATATAAAAAGCAATAAATTACTATGTTATATTTTTCGAACTATATCTATAAAACTTTAATTATCTTATTTCATGGAATTGTTAATTTGTTTATGAATTTTACCATAGTAGAAACAATAACAAAAGATATTATCTTAAATTTAAATGAGTTTGCTCTCAATTTATATGCATCCTTAATGATTAAATTGATATCATTAAACTTCACCTCCACGACGAAAAAACTACCAAAATTATATCTCTATAAATTTCAGTAGCTTCTGCTCTAATTATTTACGACATGCCACTTGCCATGTGGGTGGCCTATTTATTTTGGTACATATTATCATAATAATTTTGATATTCACCTGACGTGATATTATCCATCCACTCTTTATTGTCTAAATTCCATTTTATTGTTTTTTTAATTCCTACTTCAAATGTAGTTTCAGGATACCATCCAAGCTCTTCTTTTATCTTAGAAGGATCTATTCCATATCTTTTGTCATGACCTAATCTATCTTCAACATAACTTATTAGTTTTTCTGTTATTTCTTTATCTACATTTTCATTTAAATAACTTATAATAGTTTTTACTATTTGTATATTAGCTCTCTCATTGTGTCCACCAATATTGTAAACTTCACCTAAGCTCCCACCGTTAATAACCATGTCTATTGCTTTGCAATGGTCTTCTACATATAACCAATCTCTTATATTCATTCCATCACCGTATACTGGTAGATCCTTATGTTTTAAGCAGTTGTTTATTAGTAGTGGTATTAATTTTTCTGGGAATTGGTATGGTCCATAATTGTTTGAACACCTAGTCGTATTTACAGGCATTTTATACGTATCATAATAAGCTTTTACCATTAGATCTGCGCCTGTTTTACTTGAAGAGTAAGGACTGTGTGGATCAAGGGGTGTAGTTTCAAGGAAGAATCCTGTATCTCCAAGTGATCCGTATACTTCATCAGTGGATACTTGCATGAACTTTTTACCTTCTTTAAAACCACCGGGTATTTCCCAGGAATTTTTAGCAACATTTAAAATATTTACTGTACCTAAGACATTTGTTTTAACAAATATTTCCGGTTCTTTTATACTTCTATCTACATGTGATTCTGCTGCAAAGTTTACAACATAATCAATATCGTTCTCTTGGAACAATTTCTCTGCGAGTTCTTTATCACATATATCTCCGCAAGCAAAAGTATAATTAGAATTAGTTTCTACATCTTTTAAATTCTCTAAATTTCCTGCATAAGTTAATTTGTCTAGATTTATAATTTTTATATCTGAATATTTATTTAACATGTAATGAATGAAATTTGCGCCTATAAACCCAGCTCCACCTGTTACTAAATAAGTTTTCATATTTATTTACTCCCCTTATATTCAAATGATATTTCTAAATCTTTTAGTCCTTTTTGTATTTTATCCTTGTCTGATAATAAAATTTCCTCTATACCATCTAATGGCCATTCTATAGCTATATCTTCATCACTCCATAATACTCCGCTATCATATTTCGGTGCATAATAATCGGTACATTTATAATTAAATACAGCCTCATCTGAAAGAACTAAAAATCCATGAGCAAATCCTTCTGGAACATAAAATTGCTTTTTGTTTTCGTCTGTAAGGATTACTCCTTCCCATTTGCCAAAGGTAGATGAACCTTTTCTTAAATCTACTGCTACATCAAAGACTTGTCCCTTTGTAACACGGACTAATTTACCTTGAGTATGTTTAGTTTGAAAATGAAGTCCTCGGAGTACTCCTTTTTTAGACTTTGATTCATTGTCTTGAACAAATTCCATCTTAAGCCCAGCTTCAAAGAAATCATTTTTATTGTAGGTCTCCATAAAATATCCTCTATTGTCCCCAAAAACTTTAGGTTGAATTATGTATACACCGTCTATCTTAGTTTCTATAAAATCAAACAAATCTAACGCCTCCATTAATTATTCTATTACAGCTGCCGCTTCTAAATTAGCTTCATTGTAATCATCAGCAATCTGCACCAGATACTTACCATATTCTGATTTCATTAAAGGCTCTGCTAATTTTAAAAGTTGCTCTCTGTTTATAAAACCGGTTTTATAAGCTATTTCTTCTATACAAGCTACATATAAACCTTGCCTAGTTTGTATTGCTTCAACAAAGTTTGCTGCGTCTAGTAGTCCCCTATGAGTTCCTGTATCAAGCCATGCCATTCCTCTACCAAATAGCTCAACCTTTAGTTTACCTAGCCTTAAATATTCATTATTTACTGCTGTTATTTCTATTTCACCTCTTGCTGATGGTTTAACATTTTTCGCTATTTCTATTACATTGTTATCATAGAAATAAAGACCAGGAACTGCATAATTAGATTTAGGTTTTAAAGGTTTTTCCTCTATAGATACCACATTATTATTTTCATCAAATTCAACAACACCAAACTCTGTTGGATTACTTACATGGTACCCAAAAATAGTAGCACCTTCTCTTTCCGAAACTCTTTTTAATCTTTCAGTAAAACCATAACCATGGAAAATATTATCTCCAAGTACTAAAGCTACCTTATCGCTGCCTATAAAATCTTCTCCAATAATAAATGCATCTGCAAGTCCTCTTGGTTCTTCTTGAACAGCATATTGTAATTTAAGTCCTATATCACTCCCATCACCTAATAACTCTTCAAAAGTAACTACATCTCTAGGTGTTGAAATAATTAATATTTCCTTTATACCTGCAAGCATTAATACTGATAATGGATAATATATCATTGGTTTATCGTATATTGGGAGTATTTGCTTTGATACTGCTTTTGTTACTGGATAGAGTCTTGTGCCGGAACCTCCTGCTAGGATAATACCTTTCATAATTTTCCCCCTTAGAAATTTTAATTTTCACCTATACTTCATTGATATTTTGCTTTTAATTGATTTTTAAATTTATATTAAATATTAAAACCCTAGTATCTTTGCCACGGAGATTGCTATCAATTTTTATGTACTTTTTTATTTATATATTTCTTAATTTTGATTAATTTTTTCTCATCAATAACCAACTTAGCCCAAACCCCTAATATTACAAATAAGATAATAGCTTTATATAAAAATTTAATATTTAATATCTCGATCACAACATAACTGCAAGTTAGTATTGCAAATGATAGCAACATATTTTTTCTTGTATAACTTTTAAATTCAAAATTTATATTTTTCTTTAAATATATATAATATATAATGCAAAGCAATATATTTAATGCTACATAAGCATATGCAATCCCATATAAACTCCCAAACTTATTTAACAACAGTATTGAGGACACTGTAAAAAATACATTCGCAATAAAATCAATTATTATAAATTCCCTGAGTTTGTAAATTGGCGCAAAAACATAGCCTATAGTCCATGCGATAACTTTAAAATAATCGCCTATTATAAATACTGATAATAATTCTGCAGATAAGGCAAACTTACTACTATACAATAAACCAATTATTATATTTTTGAAAAGAAGTATTGCAATAAATACAGGTACTATTACTAAAAGTAACATTTCTAATGTTTTATTCATTTCTTCTACTCTTTCTTCATTAGTTTTCAATGAGCATAAAGTAGGAAAATAATATACACCACAACTTGTAAAAATAATTCCTATGTATTGATTCATAATTGACCAATCAGCCTGAAATATTCCATTGTAATCCATACCAAGTTTTTTAGTAATTGCTGTCTTTATCACTAACATTGATACGTTAGTAAATAACGCTGCAAAAATGCTAGTGGAACCAAATGCAATTAATGTCTTAAAAATATTAATCTTATATCTATGCAAAGAAATTTTAAATTTTATTTGTTTCTTACATAAAATATATTTTAAAGCAACAAAATTAATAATATAACCTACTACTGACATAGCAACTATTGAATAAATAGCACCATTTAATTTAAAAGAGTAAATAAAAAATACTGAAGCAATAACATTAATTATTGAAGTTAATATTGCCACTCTAGATATAACTTTTATTTCTTTGAAACCATTAATTATGGCACCATCAATAGAATTAAATGTAGTTATAGGTACTGAAAATGCAACAATAATTATAATTATATAGTATTTTTCATTATTGAAATTTTGTACTGATATCTGTTTTGAAAATAATATCATCGCAATTAATATAATAATGGAGGAAATTAAACTAGTAATATATGATGTACTAATAACATTTTGGATTTCTTCTTTATCATCCACATCATCGCTAATTTTCTTAACTATTCCATTGTTTATACCTAAATTACCCGCTATTTGTCCTATACCCAAGATATTATTAATGACAGATAGCACGCCTATACCATATGTACCTAATATAACAGCCGTAAGTTTGCTTCTTATAATATTTGATAAAATTTGGAATATAGACACTAGGCCCATTGAAAAAAAAGCATTTACCCTCTTGTTCATAATAACTCCCTAAATTGTTTAATTTTAATCATAAAGATATACCCAAATTCAACTCAACTTTAATGTTTGGGATAATATTTAGAATTTCCACCTATGAATACTCGTTATGTGTTTTACCTTTTTATAAAATCACTTGCCAATTTAAAGCTTAATAAGTATTCTAATTGAGCTTTAAAAATTTTATTATCCATTATTACATATTTTTATATCTTTCGTAATTTAAAGATTACAAAAGTGTTTTTAAAAACTCATTACAATAGTTCAAATCAATTTCAACTTGGTCTCCTGAAACATTTTTTGCTTTTTTTATGATTTTTGCATCTAAATAAATTGATTGTAAATTTATTATTTTTGATATTGTTGAATACAAATGAAAGTTGTATTCTTTAGGGATAATGGTTATTATCGTAGCATTACTTGGACAATACAATATATTAGTGAGGGCGGCTCCACTTGAACCAGCTATATATTTGGCCTGTGAAAAAGTCTCCACTTGCTGCTCAAAAGACATATTTTCTGGGAACACAATTTCAAACCCGTATTTAGCAAACATTTCTGCAACTTCCGCATTATTAAGTAATCTTTTATTATTTATATTCTTTCTAGAAATATATATCTTTCTATACCCTTCCAACTTAGTATCCTCTAGAATGCTATTCCTTATATACTCAACCCCTGAATTTGCTACTAAAAAATCTTCAGCTCTTAAGTTCGACCTACCTTTAACATTAATAGGCATCCACGTATTATATGATGGATATATTAATTTTTTAACCTTATACATATGATCCCTTTGAATTGGAATTATAGGGTGGTTATATTTATTGATTTTTTCAAGCAAGTCTCTATACTGTGGAACTTTAAGAACTATTTCGTCAATCAATAGCGGTATTGAACGATATTCTTCATAATAATCGATATATTGAAGTCTAGAAAGTAGTTCTATACTAACGTGATAGTAGTTGTCAGGTGCAAAACCAATAAGAAAAATTGCTTCTTCAAGTACCTGATTCGTACCTATATATTCTACTAATGCAATATTTTTGTCAATGATCTTTAGAGAACCATACCTTAAATCATACCTTTTGTCTTTATCGGCTTCAGCCATATCATATAAACAAGAATTATCAGCTATAATAAAACTGTTGGCTCCAATAATTTCCGCATTAATCAATTCGGCGACATATATTTCTCGTGATGTAGCTTTCTTTATTTCTTCAGTCTCTTGATTCCCATAAAAATAAGGAATGCATACCTCTCTAAGTTGCTCTTTTTCTATAATTGAGTATCTTAGATTGTTTTTACTACAAAAGTCTTTCACCGAGCTAATCTTATATGAATTAAGTTTGTACTTCTTATTCACAAATGTTTTCATTCTTAATATTAAGTAATATAACTTCTTTTTTTCTCTAATAAATTCATACATAACTTGATATACTTTTACTAGAAATAGGTAAAGCTTCTTTTGTTTTTTTATAGCTTTTTTAATTTTTTCCAAGCTCTTATCCCCTTTAACATGATTATTAAGCTGATACTAACTATGCAAAATAATATTACTTATACTCACTACTAAATAACTATATCTTAGACCATATAAACGCCCTTTTGTTATACTGTTGATTATTTTATTTCCAATTGTTTATTTTTTCTATTACATAATTTATTTCTTCATCTTTCATTCCATACCATATAGGTAAACTTATAACTTCATTAGATATTTTTTCAGCTAGAGGTAGACTACCTTTACTTATTTTTAATTCTTCATAAGCTGGTTGTAAATGCATTGGTACTGGGTAATGTATTGTTGTACCTATTCCATTTACTTTTAAATATTTTTCAAATTCATCCCTTTGTTCTGTTCTAACAACAAATAAATGCCATACATGTTTTGCATAATCAGCTTCGACTGGCTTTATTATTTTAGAGTTGTTAATACCATCAATATATTTTCGAGCAATTTTTCTTCTTTCCTCATTCCATTTATCAAGGTTTCTTAATTTAATTCTTAAAAACGCTGCTTGAACCTCATCAAGTCTTGAATTTGTACCTTTATAAATATGATGATATTTTTTATCTGATCCATAATTTTCTATAGCCCTTATTTTATCCGCCAATACTTTGTTATTTGTAACTACAGCTCCTGCATCTCCAAGCGCACCTAAGTTCTTTCCTGGATAAAAGCTAAACCCTGAAGCATCTCCTAAGCTTCCAACTTTTTTCCCTTTATATAGTGCTCCATGAGCTTGAGCTGAATCTTCTATTACTTTCAAATTATATTTTTTAGCTATTTTATTTATTTCATCCATATCAGCAGGTTGTCCACAAAGATGAACTGCTATTATGGCTTTTGTCTTATTCGTTATAGCTTTTTCTATTAATCCTGGATTCACATTATATGTTGATAAATTAGGTTCTACAAAAACAGGTTTTGCACCAACATATGATACTGCAAGAGCTGTTGCAATATATGTATTTGAAGGAACTATTACTTCGTCGCCCTCACCAATATCATATCCTCTTAAAATTAAGTAAAGCGCATCAAGACCATTCCCGCATCCAATACAATACTTAGCTCCACAAAACTCTGCAAATTCCTCTTCAAACTTCATTACTTCTTCGCCCTGTATGAACCAATTTTTTTCATAAACCTCTTTAAATTTATTTAATATCTCCTCTTCAATTTCTTTATGCATAGGTTCAAAACTAACAAATGGTATATTCAAATTTAACACCCCTCTTTAAAATCTTTTTTTAGCTTCATCTAAATAAAAATCATAATTTCTTATATAATCATCTTCATCATAGTACTCTGAAGCAAGCACTAAAAGTACACTACCTTCTGTAAAATCAAACATTTCTCTCCATATTAAAGTTCCTACATACAAACCTACTGATGGATCATTCAATTCAAAAACTTCTTCTTCTTTTGGGTTTTTAACTCGAATTTTCACAGAACCATTTAGGCAGATTAACACTTGATGAAGCTTCCTGTGTGAATGAAAACCCCTTGTTGTTCCTTGCTCTACTTTAGTAATGTAATAAATTCGTTTTATTTCAAATGGTGTATCTAATTTACTTTCTATTGGTGTTAAATGTCCATATTTATCTGTTATGTCCTTAAATTTAATTAATGCGCAATTATACATTTTTTTCATCTCCTCTTATGTCCAAACTATTATACCAAGATTCATAACCCGATTCCTCCCATGGCATCCCTCTCTTAAATGTATATCTCCATGGATAAACTAATTCCCCAGTAAGTTTGTTCTTGATTTTACTAACAGAACATATTTCTTTTGCAGGATTTCCTACTACTACTGTCTCTTTAGGAACATCTCGATTAACCACTGCCCCAGCTCCAACAAATCCATCTTCACATACATGCACTCCGGGTAGAATAATACTACCAGTTGCTATAACTGCAAATGAATCAATTGTAACTCCTAGCATTACTTCTGAAGGTGGTGTTGGATCATTTGTTAATACAACATAAGGAAAAATCCATACATAATCATTAATTTTACTCTTTTGGCCTATGTGAACATTACTATGGATACCAACATAATTACCAATCTCGCAATATCCTTGTATATCTGATAATGTTCCAACTCTTACATTATTACCAATAATAGTTTTTTCTCTAATTGTAACCTTATGCCCACTTTGAAAATTGTCTCCTATTATTGTATCTCCATAAATAACATTTTCAGTTCTAATCAAGGCATTTTCTCCAATAATTAATGGGTGGACTTTATTAGTTTTATCTTTATAGAAATCCATTAGGTATTCACCTATAATAGTTCTTGCCCCGATAAAACTGCCCTTTTTAATGTGAACATTATCGCGAATTATACAACCATAGTCTATGTATACATCATCTTCTAGGGTTACATTCTCACCGATAATACCATCTTCTTTTATTGTTACATTTCGTCCTATTTTTGCTGTTGAATGTATCATAAAATCATCTCCTTTACAAAGTTTTAAACTAGGATAAATAATTTAACCCTATTTTAAAGTATAACGTAAAAACTTATCTAATATTTTATTTTTTAACTTAACTAGTATTTTATATACTACTATCTCAGGGAATATCATTATGATTTTATATGTGTGTGCTTTATTTATCATTCTGTAGTATTCACATTTTTTAAGCCTATTAATGAATATACCTGTATCCTTTTTAAAAGGTAAAATCTCTTTTATTATTGCTGTTTCATAATCTTTCTTCAATATAGGATTAATATTATTTGCTGTACTAATTCCACCCAATCTATATTTAATAGTAGTCATATTTAAAAACTTTATTTTACATTTTTCTCTTGTACATTGTAAATACTTTGGATAATCCTCTAATAATTTATAATCTTCATCAAAGAGTCCATATTTACTAAAAAACTCTTTATCATAATATGTACATGCACCAGAAATAAAATTTTGCTTACATAATACTGCATATAAATTTTTATTGCTTTTTAAAAGCTGAACTTCTTTCTTATTCGGTAATTTTTTAATTTTTTTTAAAAATTTTTCATCATAAACATCTCTATAAGCAGTAATAATTAAGGCTTTTGTTTTTATAAAAGTTTTAACAATATCGCTTATTACATCATTATTATAAAAGCAATCATCTACTGCTAATCCAATTATATAATTACCCTTACTTGCTTTTATTGCATTATTAAAATTTTTCACGGTACCAACATTATCGTCATACTTGATAATGTTAACATTAATTATATTATATTTTTTCTTTTGGTTTATATAAGAGCTAATAAATTCTAAATCAAAATTATCGGAACCATCATCACTTATAATCAGTTCAATTTTAGGGTATTTTTGATTTAATACAGAATCGATACACTCCTTAAAGTATTCAAAATTTTTATATGTTAATACAATTACTGAGATTAAAGATTTATCCATATTTCCTCCATGAATATTTTTTAGTCATTTGTAAAATTTTATAGATAAAGCTTAATTTTCGCCAAGATTTACTATTTAAACTATAGATAAATAGCAACATTAAACTTGCACAATATTTTCTAACAGAAAAAATAATTTACTACTTTTATTTACATTTTTCCTACTTCTATTTTTTTTGCAATTAATCCACTATATTCTTTTATTATGTTATCCAAACTATACTCTTCATCATGTTTTTTAAAATTTATTATTGCTTTCATATACATCTTAAGTGTCTGTAGTAATCTAACTTTTCTATTAAATAATTTTAATACTATTGCCTTAAATATTGAATATAACATGTTACAAATAAATTGCCAATCATTATTATATTTATAACTTAAATATGCACTACTATATGGCAATTTAAAATCTCTTTTTGACGTATTCGCCTTAAGAATTCTAAATCCTAATGGTAATTTTTTTTTCAAATTGTTACTAATATATTGTTTTTGTTTATGCTTTTTAATTAAATCAGGGTGTGTATATATTGCGTTATTTGCCAACAATATTTTGTATCCGCTCATTTTCACTCTAAGACAATACTCAAAATCTTCTAATCCCACAAAAAAATTTTTCCCATCATATGGTCCTATCTTGCTTATAGTATCACTTTTAATTAGTATCCCTGCCGTACCTGCAACATCAATATCAATTGTATTAGTATTTGAGATTACATCAATATATTTTCCAAAAACATTTCGAGTACATCTAAAATAGTTTAACTTTTGATTATTGAAATCATGTATAACTGGAGCTACAATTGAAACATTTGGTATACTAAAATAATTCAACATAATTTCCAAACAATTTTTTTGTGGATAACCGTCTTGGTCATGTAACCATACATAATCTATATTATTATCTAAAGCTAAAGTCATACCTATGGAAAATCCCAGGGATGATCCAAGGTTTTTAATTGTAGAATAATATTTTACAGGTATTTTATAGTTTGTATAAAAGCCATTAATAATTTCAATTATTTTATTTCTATACACTTCCTCCGTACTGTTGTCTATTATTAGAATAACTGTAGACTTTACATTTTGTTCTCCTATTTTAATTAATAAATTGTATAAACTAACATTTTCATTATATGTAACAATTATAGACGCGACTCTGCTTTTCATTATATTAAAAACTCCCTTATGCTTTAATTGAAAATTATGTTTAAAACTAATAATTTTAAAAAAATATACTCTTATAGGGTATAAATACCTCAAACATCTTTAGAAAGAAATTAAAATAAATTAATATAAAAATATAAATTAATACAAAATTATACCCTACTAATTTATTTTTAAATATACTTATAAAAGCTCCAATGAATACAGGCTCAAACACAGCAAATATAGCCGCTGTTCTTGCAGCTAATATAGATACTTCATTAAATGAAATCAGAATAATAACTCCGCATAAATATGTTTTAAAAATTACATCAAAATATTTTATATTATTCCTCATTATTCCCCTATACCTAAAAATTATAAAACATACTAAAATACGAAACAGAACTACGGAATTAACAATTCCGTATTTATAACCATATTCAGCACTATAATAATAATTAACAACTCCTTTAGGTAAGAAATTCGAGAAATTACTAATAATTATACCAAGCCATCCAGTAGAACCTAGAATCATAGCAAATATTAATACATACCAAAACAACTTTTCCTTAATATTAATTTTATTAATAAAATACATAGGCAACATAATATATGAAACGCTATGAAAGGATGCGGCTATAAATACAATTAAAACAAATTTAAACATTTTCTGTTCATCTATATACTTAATACTTAAAAGTAATATAGCCATTGCTAACCCTTGCCTTATTTGCCCCATATTTAGCATAAAATAAAATCTTGCACAGTATGCAAAAATAGCTATCAAATAATATTTTGTATATTTCCTATATGTAAAGCATATAATAAACATGCTTATAATTGCTACAATTATAAATACTGCATTTACGTTTAATCCTAAAGATTTTATTATAATATTAAGTAATATATATCCATATTCGGCATATATTCTCAAGTGTTTTAATCCACTTACTGTAAATTGGCTTATGGTAGGAACTTGTTGGAAAATATTTGAATAAGAATCGTAATCAAAGCCTATCTCACACCTTAATCCTGCAAATAAAGATAGTACTATAAATACAACGCACAATGTGATCATTTGTAATTTTTCAGTGTGTTTTATCATAACTATAAAAGAGCTACAAGTTAGAAATAAAAATAATATTATATAAGTATTCATAAAAGAATTCCTTCCGCAATACAAATTTTGGCAAACTTCAAAGACAAACACGTAACATTACGAATGTACGTTCTATATAATACCATAAAACAGCTTATGAACATCTTTATAATATTTTTGATTTTAAAAACTGTAAGGCTAATTTGAACTACATCGAAAAGTTTTATTTGTTCCTTATCATTCTATAGTAAATCTTTTCATAATTTTTACTCATTAATTTGTCACTAAAATTTTTTCTTATATGTTCTATGGTTTTTTTATTATTTAAAGAAATATCTTTATTAGCTATTTCTTTAATAATTGATGCAAGTTTTGCTATATTGCCCACTTCAAAACTTTTTACCAGCATTGGATTTTGTTCGAATATTTCTATGTGTTGTGGTATACTAGATAATACTAAATTTAATCCTGAGCTCCCTGCTTCTATAACCGAATATGGTAGTCCTTCTGATTTTGAAGCAGAAATGTAAATATCACTAGCTTTCAGATAATCTTGAACATTATTTACTTTTCCCTTAATAATAATATTGTTATAAGATTCCTTTTTACACTCATTCAAAAGGTCTCCATCTCCAAGTATAATTAACACTGCCTCTTTATCCACCTTAGCTTCCTTAAAAGCTCTTATAATCGTCAATGGATCTTTTCTCTTAATTAATGTACTCACAACTAGAAATACTATTCTATCATCTGTAATTCCTAATTCTAACCTAATTCTATTCTTTTCATCTTGATTATTAGTTGTCTTAAATTTATCTATATCTACACCATTTTGTACAGCATAAAGTTTTTTATTTAAAATATTGCAATACATTTTTTGTAAAGTTTTAGAACAACAAATAGGATATTTACAATTTTTAATTGCTGATAATCCATAATAAGAAGCTATCTTTCCAACAAAGGCACCAAATTTAGACACGTAATCATCAAAAACATAATTATGTATAGTCATACAATGTAGATAATCCAGCTTTAAATTATTAATAGCTCCATCTGCTCTTAATCCACTGCTATGAATGATATCGGGTTTATATTCTTGTATTTTTTTCTTAAGCATATATTTCCCATACACTGCAAACTTAGCTCTACTTAAATTTAATGAATCCACCCTAATTCCATTTTCAATAAATATTTTTATAGAACTATTTATTTGTTCAGTAGATAAGGTTAAAATAATAGGTTCAAATTTAATTCTATCAAGGTTTCTAACAATCCCAAATAACTGTGTTGTAGGCCCTCCACTTTCCAATGTAGATTCCACGTATAATATTTTAACTTTATGTTGATTCATTTTTACGCATCATCTCCGCTTAAATAAGTCTTTATATTAAATGTTTCTGGATGTATTTTTTATATTAATCTCTATATGATTTCCTTAAAAATCTATCTGAAAGTATTTTTAATAACCATACAGGACATAAGCACATTACTACCTGGCTAATTACAACAAATATTAAATCAGATGTTTTAGAGTAACCCTTTTTCCAAAAATTATAAATAACAGCAATATAACTTTTACAGTTATTCCAACTTTTTCTTCTTTCAAAATTATCTTCATTTGATCTAAATAACAAAAGTGACTTGTCGATATTCATTGCTATATATCCTTGATTTAGCATTCTTCCAAAGAGATCAATGTCTTCCTTTCTCTTTACATCGTGATACCCACCTTCACAACCTAAAACCATTGATTTCTTATACATAACAGTAGGATGATTAAATGGACTTCTACGTCTTGAAAATTTTAATATATCTTCATGTTTCGTAGGAACAATTCTAGAAGTAACAATATTATTAGGGTTATCATAAAATTCATCGGTCATTGTACCAACAATACTTAACTTTTCATTCTTGATAAACTCCTCAACTTGTAATTCGCAACGATTTTCTAAAGAAATATCATCCGTGTCCATTCTCGCCACAAGCTCATTTTTACACTCTTTTAAACCCTCATTCAGCGCTAATCCTAACCCTAAATTTTTTTCTAACGCTACAATACTAAACTGATTAGGTTCGTGTGAAACATAGTAATCTATAACCCTATCTAATTCCTCTGTTAACTTACCATCTTTAACTATAACAATTTCATCAGGCTTTAAAGTCTGATGAAGCATACTCTCTATACTCAATTTGAAAAATTTTGGATTTTCTTTGTAATAAACGGACATTAAAACACTATATTTCTTATCCACCATAACCTCTATTCCCTTTCTGTCACTGTAACCGACTCTACTAAATCCCTTATTCTATAATCTTCTTTATATTCACTCATACTTTTATCATAAACCAAATTACCAAATGCCTTATTGACCAGACCCACAAAATTACCCATAAGCTTTAACGCTGGATTAAAAAATTTTGTAAGTCTTATATTTTTACCATGAGCTTCTGCTATAATCTTGACCATTTTAGCTGTATTTACATACTCACTATTTTGTGGAAAAAACAACCCACTTTCCTCATTCTTAACAATAAGCCTAATAAACTCACACAAATTATCTATATGTAACATGCTTCTTTGATTATCTACATCAACAAATATAGGTAGCTTCTGAGCCACCTTAGCTAATTTAGGGTAATTACCCTTAGATCCTTTTCCATAAACCATAGGTGGTCTTAATACCACAACTTTAAATTTATCATCGATTAAAGGCATAATACCTTGTTCTGCTTCTAACTTGCTTCTCCCATAAAAATTACTAGGTGTAGGTACGGTATTTTTGTCTATAACCCTTTTATGATTAATATGACTACTGTCACCATAAACTATTATGCTACTCATAAAAATAAACTGTTTAACACCTTCAGCCTTTGCTTTTTTAGCTGTCTGTATTGTAAGGTCCCTATTAACTTTATAATATAGTTGCTCCATCTTAGGGTCTGCCGATACATGTGCTATCCCAGCCACATGAAATATAACATCATACTTTGAAAAATCTCTATTCTTCCATTCATTATCTCTCATATCTAAAGTATCAATAGAATATTTATCCAAGTATTTTTCTAGCCATTTCTCAAAACTTGTACCTATGTAACTATTTGCTCCTGTTATAAGTATATTTATCATTTCAATATCGTCTCCTTCATCTCAGAAGCCCCTTTATGTCTTAACTCTCCAATGCCAAACTATACGCTTTCTCCATCAGCTAACATATATTTGTCTTTTAAAACCGTCCCACTCTTAACAACTGCCCCCGCACCAATATAAGATAATTTTCCAACCTTACACATACTCCTCACAACAGCCCCACTACACACATGAACTCCATCGTAAACCACGCAATCATGGTCAACTGAGCTGTTTATATTTATAATGCATCCCATACCAATCTTCGTCCCTGTATTAATAACAACCCCTGCAAGTATCACACTACCATATCCAATATCACTATATTTACTTACAAATGCTTTAGGATGAATAATCACAGGAACCTTATAACCTACCTTTAATATCTCTTTGATTAATTCAAGCCTTTTCTCATTATTACCTATACATACAATAGCGTACTCATATTTCCCAGAAAATCTTTCATAATCATCCATCTTACCAATAATCTTATGATTCAAAACCATATCTACATCAGTTCTATCATCCAGAAAGTTTATATTATCCCATCGTCCTTCAATCTCCGCAGTCTCTAGCACCACTCTACCATGTCCACCAGCACCTATTATTAACAAATCACTCATTTTATATCACCTCATATTTATACTGATAAATCTTCATGATTGCTCGCTTGGCTTCTTTCTTGACTTATTTCTTCATCTCTCGCTTTGATTATTGAACCTTCAAGAATTCCCTCTGCTTTTAGAACCTTAAACACAGTTCTAAATATTATTAATGCATCTAGCTTCAACGACTTATTGTTTAGATAATATGCGTCATGCCTTGTTTTCTCAAAATCATCATTATTATCTCGGCCATTGATTTGAGCCCACCCTGTAATTCCTGGAATCAGTGTATGAACCCCTACCTTTGTCCGTAACTCCTTAAGCTCATACTGATTATATAAAGCGGGTCTTGGTCCTACAAGCACCATATCCCCTTTAATAATATTAATTATTTGTGGAAGTTCATCCATACTTGTTTTACGTAGAATCTTTCCACTTGTCGTTACATAACTTTTTGAACTATCCAGTTTGTCTGTTGCAACATTTGGAGTTCCAACCTTCATTGTCCTAAATTTATAGAATTTAAATAATTCATTATTTTTACCTATTCTCATCTGAGTAAAAAATACTGGACCTTTTGAATTCAACTTTATTATTACTCCTACGATAATAAATAATGGCGATAACAACACCAATAATATTAAACTTACTACAGCATTTAAAAACTTCTCCATAATACCGCCCCCCTAAATTATTTTATTCTACAATATTAGTACACAACTACGAAGTAGACACCTACGGCTACATAGTAGCCGACTCTGCCAAAGTTCTATTGTATGTTGGAACTATTTCTCCTATTTTATCGATTAACAGTTGCACATCATCTTTTTCTATAATTTCTTTAAGTTCCTTCATTCTTTCTTTTATTACACTCAAATCAGTAAATGTTGGTTTTCCTATAAATATCTTCTCATGTTTAGTGTTTGTAAGTCCTTCTTCACTCATTAAGAGCTCTTCATAAAGCTTTTCTCCTGGGCGAAGTCCTGTGATTTCGATTTTTATGTCTTTGTCTGGAATGAATCCTGAAAGTTTTATTAAATCCCATGCTAAATCATATATTTTAACAGGCTTTCCCATATCAAGCACAAATATTTCTCCACCCTGTGCATATGCCCCAGATTGAAGCACTAATTGCGCAGCTTCTGGAATTGTCATAAAAAATCTTGTTATATATTTGTTAGTAAGTGTAACTGGTCCACCATGTTCTATTTGTTTTTTAAATAATGGAATTACTGACCCATTGCTTCCAAGTACATTTCCAAATCTTACTGCTACAAAATGTGTTTTACTTATTTTATCCATAGATTGTATAATCATCTCACACATTCTTTTAGTAGCACCCATAACATTTGTTGGGTTTACCGCTTTGTCTGTAGATATCATAACGAATCTTTCTACATTAAATTTATGTGCACATTCAGCTACATTATATGTTCCAAACACATTGTTTTTTATGGCCTCCATTGGACTATTTTCCATTAGTGGAACATGTTTATGCGCCGCAGCATGAAAAACTATATTTGGAGAATACTTTTTAAAAACATCTTCCAGCCTTTTTTTATCTCTAACTGACCCTATAAGCACCAATAAATCTAACTTTGGATACTTATACTCAAGTTCCATTTGCAGGTCATAAGCATTGTTTTCATATATATCAAAGACAATTAATTGTTTTGGTTCAAATTTTATAATTTGACGACAGAGTTCTGAACCAATGGACCCACCGCCACCTGTTACGAGTATTGTTTTATTGGTTATATAACTTGTTATGCCCTGCATATCGAGCTTTACTGCTTTACGTCCTAGTAAATCCTCGATTTCTACTTTTCGGATTTGATTTAATGAAACTTTCCCATTTATTATTTCATACATACCTGGGATAATTTCTATTTTACAATTCGTTTTCTTGCATATCTCGAGTATTTCTTTTTTATCTTCATCATCTATTGTTGGAATAGCTATAAGAATAGTTTCTATGTTCTTTTCTATTACTATTCTAGGAATATCTTTTCGATTTCCAAGTACCTTTACTCCCGCAATAGTATTTCCTTTTTTGTAAACTTCATCATCAATTACAGCTATTGGCATGTATTTACTCTGACTACTACTTTTCATTTCTTTAATAACCATAGCTGCAGCCGACCCAGCACCAATTATCATTACTCTTGATTGAACAATTTTACTGGCATTACAATTTACCATACTTTCAAATCTTCCGTAAACTCTAAATGACATTCTAAGCCCTACTATAAAAATAATACTAAAAGCACAGGCTATTATACTTACTCCATATGCGAATGGATGTCCAATAATTCTAACAAAAACGATCATCAAAATATTAGAAGTAAGGCACGCACCAATAATAAGCATAAATTCATCAATACTTGCATATTTCCAAAGACTTTCGTAAAGTTTAAAAATATAAAAACAAGTTATGTAAATAACTGTTACAATTAATGCTATCTCTTTGTAACTACTTGAATAAAATCTGAAATTTTTATAATTATATATAAAAAAGAAAGCTAATATATATGCTAAATTTATTAAAACTGCATCGCTTAGCATCAATATTGGTTTTTTCCATTTCCCTAAAACCTTCATAGAATCCCTCACTTTATCAAATTATAGATAATATTAAATTTCTTATTATTTTGCTATTTTTCTGATTTTTTCACCTTTGACAGTTTCACCATACTTATACTCATAGTTATAATAACCTTTCTTTTTCAGGTCCACTTTATTAAGTACTATACCCAATATTTTAGCGTTTACCTTTTCAAGTAGTCCCTTGGCTTTTACAGCTGCATCCCGTTCCGCTTCCTTTGAAGATACAACTAAAAGGCATCCATCTGTATATTGAGCTAGAATTTGTGCATCTGTAACTAGTATTATTGGAGGAGTATCTAAGATTATATAATCATATGTTTTCTTTAACTCCTCGATAAAATTTTTCATTTTAGCTGATCCTAAAAGTTCCGCGGGGTTTGGTGGTCTTGTACCTGAAGTTAAAACATGAAGGTTCGGTTGTACTGTCTCATGAATACCTATATTTATATTTATTTCACCATCATTTGCATCATCACTTACCAGCATGTTAGATAAACCCTTTTCGTTAGAAAATCCAAAAACCTTATGCACCTGTGGTTTTCTTTGATCACAATCTATTAATAAAGTCTTATTGCCACCTTGAGCCATAACCATAGCCAAATTTGAAGAAGTTGTAGTTTTTCCTTCTCCTGGTCCTGAACTAGTTAGAAGTAATGTCTTAATTTTTTTATCAAAAGATGAAAATTGAATATTAGTCCTAAGGGTTCTATATGACTCTGACATTGGTGAGTTAGGTTCCTTAAATGTTATTAAGTCTAATTCTTTCATTTGATTCACTGCCTTTACTAATTATTTTTAAGTAAACAATAATTTTTTTATAATTATTTTAATGTCTGAATATCTGAAATATACTTTTCTTTTTCTGTATTTTTTCCATAGTAGCTTCTATATCCTTATCTATGAGCATAAGTTCTAAATTACTAGAAACCTTTTTCTCTATGTCCTCATCTAACAATGTCGCTACTCTAACTCCTTCTATAAGGCCAGGGCATCTTCTATTTATAGAATGTGCATCTGACGCAATAAAGTTTACCAAACCCTCTTTAACAAGTAACTTGGCACATTTTTGAACCTTTTTCCCAAATAAGCCTTGCAAGCTTCCAGCATTAATCTGAAACAAACATCCCTCGTTTATAAAATCGTTTATAGTTGTGGGTGCTTCTATTATGTATTCATACCTTTCAGGATGTGCAATTATAGGTTTAATACCTAGAACCCTTAACTCATAAATTAAGTCTAAAGCATCATTTGGTAATTTATCCATTGGAAATTCAATAAGCATATAACTCGTTTCATTTATTCCTCTTATTTTTCCTTCTTTGCACAAATCTAGTGCATACTTATCAAGCATAACTTCTTGTCCTAGTAGTACTTCTATCTTTAAACCTGCATTTTCAGCTGCAAGTTTTACTTCTTGATGCAAGTCAAAAATCTTATCATAATGATTTTCATATCTACCCCTTATATAATGAGGCGTTGCCACAATGATTTTGGTGCCTTTTTCTTCTGCCATTTTTAGCATCTTAATGCTCATTTCCATATCCTTTGAGCCATCATCAATACCTGGGAGTATATGACTATGTATATCAATCATTCCATCGCCTTCTTACTTTTTATCTTCTATTATTCTAGGTATTACTCCGAGAACTGGTAAACCTAAGTATTTTTCTACATCACTTTCGGTCTTTATAGTGTTATCCATGTATTCAAGTAGGAACACAACTCCAAGTGAAAGTATTAACCCTAAAAAAAGGCCAATAGCCAAGTTTAATTTCTTATTAGGACTAATTGGGTTCTTTGGTATAGTAGCCTTATCCATTACTTGTATATCTCCACCTGTTGGATAAACCTTTTTAGTAGATTCTACAAAGGATGTTGAAATAGCATTTACAATCTTATACACCTCTTGTGGCTCCTTACCTTTAGCTGTAATCATTAAAATTTGAGTTCCGGTTTTTGGAGTAACAGTAACGTCAGCTTTAATCTGATCTATTGTTAAATTACCCTTTAATTCATCAAGTGCCCCCTGTGCTACTAAATCAGACTTAGCAATTTCACTATATGTTATAAGTAAATTTTGATACATAGTTATATCACTATTTAGTTGTGAGGATTGATTCGTGGTAGCCTGTGGCTTACCCACTATTATGCTTGTACTTGCCTCATATGTTGGTTTTATAACAAAAAAGCTTAATATACCCGCAATTATTACAGTTGCAAGAGTTATGGTACCTATTAACAATAATCTTTCTTTTATTATTGTAAGATAATCTTCAATACTAATATTCATTTCTTCATTCATCTATAGTTCCCCCTAATAAAAGTTCATATGTCCATATTATATCATTATTTACTTCCTAGGTAAATAATACCTTTCTATAAAATAACGCGATTCAATATTCCTTTGTCTTTTACACTTATATAACGTTTATTACTACAATATAGTTGCACTTTTGCTAATATTTTATGATTATATTTACTTAATGATTTTAGTTAACATAATGACTGCC
The DNA here is from genome assembly GCF_026650985.1 of Clostridium estertheticum. GTDB lineage: Bacteria > Bacillota > Clostridia > Clostridiales > Clostridiaceae > Clostridium_AD > Clostridium_AD estertheticum_C. The sequence continues at coordinate 4,813,654 of NZ_CP086239.1, read as the reverse complement.
AGTGAAGTATAATATAACTGAGAAAATCTTCTAAGGATAAATATTCTAAAAAAGGAAAATAGACATTCATGTTGAATTATATATAGAGGGTTTAATAAAAAAATCACTACATTATAAGGGGGATTCAAATTGCATAAAAAAATTATTACACCATTATTCTTATTAGCATTTCTAATAGTGCAAATTATAGTACCAACTAATATTGCCCATGCAGCTATTACCCAAACTCTTACACTCGGCAGCACAGTTACTAGCGATATTGTCTCATCTAATGACCAAGACATATACAAGATCGTACTTCCCACCGCTGGCAAACTCAATATCAAAATGATTTCATCAAATAATAAAATAAATTTAAATTTGAAGGATGATAATGGTAATCAAGTATTATCTTATTATCCCAGTTTAGGAAATGGTAATTCATCCACAACATGGTCCTTACCTATTGATTTAAACGCAGGTACTTATTATTTCACTGTTATAAAATATGTTTCTGACACTGTAAACTATAGTCTTGGAGTTAATTTTACGCAGCTTTATACCAATGATGTAGAACCTAATAATGGTCCTTTAACTGCGCAACCATTAACTTTAAATTCCGATCCACTCATAGGATTTATATCAGCCAATGATGACCAGGATACGTATAAATTTACACTCCCGATTTCTGGTAGAATTGATGTCAAAATGATTTCATCAATATATGGAGTAAATTTAAATTTAAATGATAATGATGGCAAGCAAATATTTTCTAATTACGTAGGTTCGGGATCTGAACAATCTCCAAAGACATGGACACAACTTATTGATTTGGATGCAGGTACTTATTATTTAAGTGTTTTAAAACAAGGCACTGGTCTATTAAACAATAATTCAAATACAGGTAAGTATACTCTTCGCGTTAATTATACGCCTGTATATAGCGATGATGTAGAGCCTAATAATGGCACCTTAACTGCGCAGCCATTAAATTTGAATTCTAATGTTATCACTGGATTTATTGCATGTAATGATGATCAAAACACCTACAAAATATTGCTTCCACTAGATGGAAAAATCACTTTAAAAATGATTTCATCGATTTATGAAGTAAATGCAAACTTAGCGGATAATGATGGCAATCAAATATTCTCGTCGCGCATTCGTTATGGATCGGATGCAACTCCTAAAACATGGTCACAATCTGTTTCCTTAAAAGCAGGTACTTATTTTTTTAGTGTCCTAAAACAACCTTTAGGCCTTCTAAACAATAATTTAAACACTGGAAAATATACTGTTGCAGTTACAGCAGAAGGACAACCAACGCAATCATCAATACCAGTTTCTACAATTCCAGTTAGTACAGATGCAATCACGGTTTCAAACAATCCAGTAGGAGCTTTGGATGTTGTAACTTTAAATAATTATATGTTTACAGATGGTGACAAGGTAACTATTTATTCAGACGCTTTTTCTCAAAAGACAATAGGAGTAGGAACTGTAAATTCAACTCAATATAGAACTACAATAACTACCACTGACCAATTAGCACAAGCGGGCGGTTATGTATATGTAACAGTAACAAGCTTATACAAAACTGAAAGTGCAAGATTAGGCATTCACTATAATAAAGAAGCAGCTTATACTTCAGCAGATTTAAATGTAATGCCTGCCGGAACTGTTTTAATAGGTACCAAATCTTATACCCTTGAATATGCTAACAATTCAGCTAATAGTTCCGAAATCAATAATGCAATAGTTACTGGTGGAGATATTTATGTTAAAGATTACTCCGGAAATTGGGTAGATAATCTTACAGGTAAAACTGTAACCTCAAGTAATATGTAATAACGTAAATTTTTACTCTTTAACGTGAAAATGACTAGGCTGATTTATATCAGTCCAGTCATTTTTATTTAGTTTATATAACTTTTCTAAATTTAGTTAGCAGCAATAATAATCGTTTTTGTTGATGCATTTCCAGATGCATCAGTAAGTGTTGCATTTAATGTAATACTATTACCTAATAAACTAAGGTAATTTTTTAAAGTTCCTACAGATATACCAGCTGCACTAGGTGCATATGACCCAAGTAGATCAGCTACAGGAATAGTAAGATTACCAGAATCATTTATTGTAAAAGTTTTAGACCTTCCCAAACAAGTAACTTTTACAGTAGCTTTCTCGCTAGTGTTAAAATTTACGGCAGTAAACATATCAGTGGCTTTTGCCGCAGCTAGGCTCACTTTAAAATTACCGCTGGCATCCTTAATAGCTGAAACTGATTGTCCAATAGTTAATGCTACAGAATTAAGAATTGGAGCAGTTATATCTACGCTTGGAGTAGTTACAATTGGTGTAGTCACATTTGTAACTTTGATAAGACTTAATCGTGATAATAAATCTGCTTTTATTTTACTTGACGTCGTATCAGCAAGCAATGCATTAACCAAAGTATTTGCAGTATCTACATCTGTTTGTACTTTGCTAATTTCAGCTTTAATTACGGCTTGCGTAGCTGCTAAAATTTTAGTAGCAGAGTTTATTGTAGTTGTAACCTTTGTTTCTAAATCTGCTGCATCAAAACTTATCTTCTCAGTAGCATTTTTGTAAATCACAGCTGGTATAGAACTTATTGCCGTAGCTAACCCATTAATATTATTTATCCATTTTCCATCAAAATTTTTAACATAAACCATTCCACCATCAACTATTGCACTAGCAATTTCTTTGAAATTTGCTGGATCATTGGCATAACTTAAATCAAATGCTTTTGTTCCTATTACAACTGTGCCACTCCCCATTGCACCAAAAGCCGATATAGACGTCGTACCCGCTATCATCACTGCCGCAAGAAATGAACCTATAATTTTCTTATTCATGTATTTATACCCCCATTTTCAATTTTATGCATATATTAATATAATTCTATAATGGATTCTTAATTCCTCTTTATTTCGATAAAATTATTTTCTTTTATACTTCTCTTTGTATTTTTTCTTCATAGCTAAATTGCTCTTAATCATAAAAAATAAAGATACTATTATTCCTAAAAATGCCAACAATGAACCAACAGTAGGAATTATCTTAGATAAGCTCAAATAAATCACCCCTTAGCTCAATTATAACCGTAAATATATAGAATCGAGTTATCACCTTTGGTCCCTTTTCGAAGCGACGAGACACCCTACTTACCTAACAAGATAGGTAAGCGTTTGCTGCTCTCCCTCTACCCCTTGTTTATCTCTAGAGTTTATTCTTACGATATGTCCCCCTAAAGTTTCTGTATTTAATAACACGTAGCACCGGGCGTCAGAATTTCCTACTTGTGACCCATCCACATCTACTCTTACATTTGTTGTTTCTTTATCTTCATCTACTGCCTCTACTAACATATATATACGTTCACCTTGTTTAAACGTTAATCCAGCTGTTAACCCCGTAATCTTAGTACTAGGTGGATTATTCACAACTATTTTTTTCTTCCTATATTTGAGCGTAACAATTTGATCTAAGTTCGTAAATTTACCGGTAAAAGTAGTATCTGCTAAAACAAAATCATACCCTTCAATTACACTTATGTAACCTACGCACTCACTGCCGACCTTACCTTTTCTAGAAACTGAATCCATTAATTGTAAATCAGTATCAACATCTACTGCCTTAAATACTATACTTCCCTCTGTACCTTGTGTAGGAGGCGCTACAACATCAACACCATTGAACGTTTTAACTTCTAATTTGTTTATTATACTAACTTCGACTACCTTTCCCGATGAATTATTTGTCCACTCGCTGCCTGTAGTTTTTATATATATATCTCCTACATTTTCTGTGATAGCCTTTGTTATTTCCATTTCTTTCTTTTGGTCATTAGCATAGTCTAATGTATAAAGTTTAGTCCCAATCATAATAGAAAAATCGGGCACTGAATATTTGTCCAGTTCAACTGCCCCTCCAGAGATGCTTCCCATAGTAAGCATTAGAATCAAGGCTAAAAATCCTTTGAGTTTATTCATTCATAATTCCCCCTAATGAATCTAATTTCTATCTCCATTTTACTTGAAATTTTTAACATTATCAACTGCTAATTCTTATAAATATGTCCATTGATTCATTTTTATGTTATTTAGTATTAGTACAGTGAACTGAAAAAAGAGTACCACTAAGGATACTCTTTTTATGATTTGATTATTATATTTTCATTCAGTGTGTGACCTGACTATTTTATGACTTTAAGATATGCTAGTATAATTTGCTTTGTTCATTTTTTAAAAAGAGAAGAACAGATTCACAACTGTTCTTCTCTCCTTATAAATTACTATTTGTTCATAGTTCTGAGTTTAGACTATTTTATTGCATTAACTAAACTATATGAAAGAACTACTGATGTACCGTTAGTGCCTTTTACAGTAAGATCTACTTTTGTTCCAGTTTTTATACCATTATCTGAGAAGTATTTAATAACTGCTGCTTTTACTGTAGCATAATTGTCTACTACTGCTGGAGTAGCGCCAACTGCTGGTGCTGCATTAATAATAGGAATTAATGTACCATCACCAAATTTAATACCAGTTACATTAGCTGTCTCAAGATTTGCAAATATACCAGTTCCAGATATTGCACCAGAATCACTTAATGTAAGTGTTTTATTAGTATTATCTATAGTACCACCAAGTAATGCATTATTAATTTTAGTTAGGTTAGTAGCAAATTCTTTAGTTGCTACTACTTCTGGTGTGTCTATAATTGTTTTAGCTACATCTATCATTTCTTGTGTACCATTTATTTCAGTTTGTACAGCTGTTGCACTTGTAAATCCTGAATTTAATTTTCCCAACGCAGTTATTAATTTAGCTGCAACTGCATTCTTGTTTAAAGAATTTAATTTATTGTAAACAGTTAAGTCTAAACCAAGTTTTGCATCTTCTATTGCAGCTCTCATAGTAGCTGTAGTAGTAGAATCGTTTAATGTTGCTAATGCTGTTACTACTGTTGGTGCTCCAACAATTTTAGCTACGTCAGCTTTGATTTGAGTAATTGTTAATAATCCATTAACTCTATCTGCTGCTATTGCTACATTAATTGCTGCCAAGTTTGAAGAAGTTACTCCTGTTACTCCTGCATCTGAATAGTTTGCAAGTGTTGGAGTTCCAGCATTTATTGCTGCTACTGCTGTAGTTACTGTTGAATTACTAACAGTGCTAGTTCCGAAAATAATCTTAATTGTCTTCATTGCTCCGTTTGATGCAGTACCAGTAACTGTAATATAATCACCACTTACTGCTGTACCCGTTATTGCTCCATCAGTAGCAACCTTAATTGTTGATCCATTTGCAAGACTAGATTTACTATCAACTACTAAGAAACTTGACAATGCCATACTATCTTGACCATATTGATCCTTAGCTCCGATATAAATGTTTTGTGTAGACGCTTCCTTACCATTTGAAAGATATTGTGATAAAGAATTTCCTAACATATCTGCATAAGTATTACCAGCAGACTCAGTAAGAGTTATAGTATCATTATCTTTTGAAATACCCTTTACCTCTGTAGATACAGAAGCATATATTGAAGAAGCTACTGGGTCTACTGTTGAAGATTTGATATCTGCAAATTTTGTATAATAATCTCCATCAGCACCTAAAATAGTTACTGTTAATCTAGTACTTGATCCTGTCTTTGTAGAATCTGCAAAGTCTAATCCAACTACTTTAATATCATCATAAGCGCAAGTTCCACCTTGTGTTAAAGGTCCTTTTGCAAGTACAAAGTCTTTACTATCAACAGTTGCAGAAGTTATTGGCTTACCTGCTAATACTACTTTTGCTCCACTTGCAGTTGTACCATAAACTTTTGGGTTAGCTTTATAATCTATTTGTCTATCAGTAGCTATTTTAGATACATGATCAACATCAGCATATATAGTCTGAGTTACTGCATCCATTGTATAATCTTTGATATCTTTATTAGCTAATACTGTGAATGTTTGTGATTGAGTATCAACTGGAGAAGCTATATCTGCAGCTGTTCTTGCAGTACCATCTGATTTCTTAGGATCTGTGTTATACAATTCAAATGTAACTGTTGCAGATCCTGCTGTTCCTGCTGAAAGTGCGATACGTGTATTTCCTGTACCTATTTTATCAGTACTCATAGTATTTTTGTCTTTATCTTGGTAAGAAACAACTACTGAATCTGAAGAAGATACTGCTTTAACATAGTATTGGCTTATTGAATTACTACTATCAGTACCTGTAGTCATATCAATAACTCTATCATATTGATCTTTAACAGCAAGTCCGCCTTTATCCCATCCAAAATCAATACGTTGAATTGCTGCATCAGTACCTTGTTTTTCTTGCATAATAGTCTTGTAAGCTGAAGTATCTAAAGATAATGTATCAGCCATAACTTTTTTCTGAACATTTATAGTTATAGTGCTATATTTACCTGAAGCTGATGATACTGAAGCTGTTATTGTTCTTTGTCCATCAGTTGAATATCCAGTTCCTCTACCTGTTGTTCCAGTTTGGTCTCCAGCTCTTAATACAGCATTTCCATCAGCATCTCTAGCGAAGAATGCACCTGAAACAGAAACATCACTTGTAACTACATCTGAATATTTTGTTAATACTTTTCCATTTTGATCTACTGCTACAAATGGAATTATTTTATCTTCTCCAACAGCTATATTCTCAGAAGGAGTTTGTAATTGAATTGAATTTACTTTTGCTTCTCTCTTTAATGTTACTGTCAATACTGATGATTTTCCTGAATAAGTCATAGCAGTAAGTACTATTGGCATATCTACAGAAAGAGCATCTGTTGCACTCTTAACTTGAACTTGAATAGCTGCTTTCTTTGAATCACTTGGATCATGTACAACTTTAGTTGTTATATATGCGTTTGTTCCAGTTAATTCATCTTGATCATTTAATATCAAACCATTTTTTACCATGTCGTAATCTGTTGTAGGATTACCACTCATATCAGTTGCAGTATAAGTAAGATAGAATAAACTTGAAGTATCTTGTGAAGTTAATTCCTTACCATCAGCATTTGTTATTCCTGAAATATTAATGTCATTTAATGTACCAACTTGTGAAGTTATACTTAATGTAGCATTTGCATTAACTCCAGTAGATGTATCATAAGCACTTATTACAACTGAATTAAGTTGTAAAATGTTTATGTTTCCGCTTGGTGTTATTTTGATTACACCATCTTTTCCTTCTATAGCGCCTATTCCACATTGGTATGACAATCCATTAGCAAGAGAAGATGTTGTAATGTCATTTCCATATTGATCAAATACTTTGTAAGTTGCAAATCCAGTCTGTGTCTTAGTAGAGTTTGATATATTACTAAGTCCTAATCTAGTTGAAGTTATTTCAATTTTAGCAATTTTTTGTGCAGCTACAGTTATAGTTGATGTTCCGAAATCTTTTCCGTCATTAACTACGTTAACTGTATAATCTCCTACTGGTAAATTTGATACATTAGTTAATGTAGCTTCTGTTTTAGCAGTATTCCAACCAGCTGTTACAGTTGACACTACAGCTGTTCCTCTTTTAACTGTAAATACAACTTTTGATGTATCAGCTATTGTACCATTAAATGTTGCTTTTATACTTTTAGCGTTAATAGCTGCTGTTGTTACTGATGTAGCTGCTGTAACAGTTGCATCTCCAGCACCAATTTGAGTTGTTCCTGTAGAATTTGTATAAGTTACTGCTGGTATAACGCTTGCATTTACTGCTGCGCCTGTAACATTGTCTACCCAATTACCATTGAAATCTTTAACATAAACTGTTCCACCTGCAACTACTGCTGCAGCGATTTCTGTTGCATTAGCTGGGTCATTAGCATAAGTTAAGTCATAAGCTTTAGTTCCTATTACCACTGTACCATCAGCCATTGCTGCGAATGCTGAGAAAGATGTTGATCCTGCTATCATTAAGGCAGCAAGAGCTGTGCTTGTAATTTTCTTGTTCATATAAATATACCTCCGATTAATTTTAGTTTATTTTTTTATTGGCAACCCTTAATTAGTTATAATTAAGGGTTAATTCATTTAGAAAGTTATTATTTTGCTGCTGTTAAAACTACATCACTTGTTCCAACTACTGTTCCAGCTGCATTTGTTAATTTAATTGTAACTGTATCTCCAACTGCTTTAGCTGGGAATAATGTTGTAGATACTCCTAAATTAGCTACTGCTGATAATTTACTCTCACCATTAAATACTTGGTATTGAGTTGCTCCTGCTTGACTTGAAGTAGCAGTTATTACTGATCCAAATGAAGCTGCTTTTACTGTAGCTGCAATTGTTGCTGTTCCTGGTACTACTACTACTGGAGCAACATCGATTGTTCCAGATTGTCCTAATTTTACATCAATTGATTTAAGTTCATTGTTACTTGCATCAAATAATTTAACTGTTACTGCATCTCCTGCAACTTTAGCTGGGAAGATTGTTGTAGATGTTCCTACTGGTGATTTAGCTGTTAAGTTGCTTGTTCCAGTAACTATTTGATATTGTGTAGCTTTTGGGAAAGCTTTAAGACCATCAGCTGTCATAGTTACGTTTCCTACTGATCCAAAGTTTGCTGCTTTAACTGTAGTATCAAATATTGTTGTTGATGAATTTGTTACTTTTACCATTACTGTTTTCCAGCCTTCATATCCTTTTTTAGCCCATGTTGTTGATTTTGCTGTGTTAACATGTGCAACAAGCATATAAGTTCCTGGTGTTTTAAATGTCATTGAAGGAGTTGCAGAGTAATCTGCTGGTCCGTTTAACCATGTTCCTGTTGCTGTATCCATTGCGAATAATTGATAAAGGTATGGTCCAGCGATTCCGCCTATTTGGCTTATTCCGTTGAATTTAGCTGTTAAGCCAGTAACTGCAACGTCTGCTACTCCATTTGTATATACTCTGTTGTTATCATCTTTGCTTACGCAATTAAGTCCTGCAACATAATAACTATCAAAGTTACCAGTTGAATTTGATTTAACTCCAGTTTTTCCTGCTGTTTTAACCCATATTGAAACTTTATATTTTCCTAATGTTAATGCTTTTGATGCTGGTAACACATAAGGTGTTTTAGAACTTACTGCAGCTGTGTATCCAGTTGTTAGCTCAGTCCATTTACCAGCTTCGTTTCCAATAAATGCTCTGTATTGAACATCTCCTGAAAATTTTGCAGCAGTTACTGTAAATGTTTCAGTGTCCCCAACCACTAGTGGTGAATGTTCTATACCTGCGTAGTTAATTGTTGGTGTTGCTACTGTTGCTGCGTTTGCTGTAACATTTGTTAAAGATCCAACTGTTACAAATAATGCTACTAAAGACATACTTAGTATTTTTTTAATCTTTATCATGTATTTTGTCCCCTCCCATATTGTTATATGTTTTTATAATTTTGAAAATAAAAACCTAATTATTATTGTAGTCTTTTTATAAAGAATACAATTTGTTCTTCTTTAACTACACCCCCTAAGGAGCTATTTTTTTTGTTACTACAAAACGAACTAAATTTGTTTTAAAGTAACATAATAATTAAAGAATTTAACTTGCATGTAATCAGTTTCTTGAATTTCTAATTTCTTATCAAAACATCGAATACAGTATAATATTCTGATAATTTGAAACTATTTACACAAAATTTACGATATTTATATTATATAACACTTTTGGTTAAATCTCAATATGTTAAATGAAATTTAACATCTTTACTTTATTCTTCACACATTACATAAATTTTCATGTTATTCATGTATCTTCATTGCTTACACTTATATAACGTTTATGGTTATATTTTAGTTGCAAGTTTTAAGAATTATTTTACATTCTTTAAATTTTATAAATAAACTACTTGTAAATATTTCGTATAAATTACTCACTTATAATTTACATTGATTGATAACTTTTTACGTTTTACATTCTTTTCACTTATATAACGCTTGTCCCTCTACTTTAGTTGCACTTTTCAAAATTCTTTTTAATATTATACAAAACTTAAACATATAAACTAGGACATATACTTTATTAAATATAGCTACTTTACTTGATATAACCACTTTTATATGTTTATTATAGTATTCATGATTTATTACAACTTATTTTCTACTTCTTCTTTAGATACTTCATTTTGATTTTTATTTGCCTTTTCAAAATTAATTACCTTATCATCGTTCTTGTAAAGTACGGCTGGTATAACACTCACGTCGATAATATCTCCTGTAACATTTTCTATCCAATTCCCATCATAATCTTTAACATAAACTGCTCCGCCTGCTACTATCGTTTTTGAAATTTCTTCCTCATTGACTGCATCATTAGCATAAACTAAATCAAAAGCCTTGTTTCCTATTACAACTGTACCATTTGGCAATTCATCAACCGTTGCCAATGTTGTAGCTTTCGCCATCATTAAATCAGTGTCAACTGAACTTGTAATTTTATTATTCATATGATTGCCTCCCATCACTCTTAAACTTACTCACTCGTAAGTTTACTTACTCTTAAGTTTATATTTTGTCTCTGCCGTATTTTTAATCTTTCCACATTGTATAACGGTTCTCCCTGTAATATAGTTGCACTTTCTTAAATTTTTTTTGTTAAACCATGAAATAATACCCACATATTATAGAACCGATTGAAATTTTACTTTAAGTGTTTGTTTCAGCGGCCAAGGAGATGATTTAACAATTTAGTAACGTTATATGATATTGCTTCATATATTAGTATAGTAAAAATGTTTGAAGGGAGCCCTTTATGTTTTATTGTCCAAAAAATTATAACGATCCTTATTCTTTATATAGAGATAATTCTCTATATAGGGTTGCAACCATGAATTCTTATATCAGAGTTCTTCATTCTTCCCCTAAATCCCCCGCTGTTGATGTGTATATTAATGATATATTAAAGTTCAAAAATCTTACGTATGGTACTTTTACAGATTATGTAGAGGTTATGAGCGGTGATTACAATATAAAATTGTATCCTGCTGGTACTAAAATCACGCCTGTACTTAATAAAAATATTTTTATCCCGAAAGAATTGATTTATACAGTCGCAGCAATTGGGACTTTGCCAAACATTGATGTGCTACTAGTTTTAGAACCTAAAGTTAATAATCCTTCTAATAATGCTTATATTAAATTTGCTCACTTATCACCCAATGCAGGTGCTGTTGATGTAACTCTCCCAGACGGTAAAATTCTTTTTAAGAACGTTAAATACAAAGAATCTACTGATTATATAGAGGTTCCACCTGGAACCTATACATTAGAAGCTAGACCTACAGGTACCAAAACTACTGCTTTATATGTCCCAAATGTAAGATTAAAATCTCAACGTTTTTATACCGTATATGCTATAGGCCTCGCAGACGGTCATCCTGGCCTTCAAGCTTTAATTCCACTAGATGGTAGTTCTTATTTAGATTTAAGAGAAGACTAATTAAAAATACCAAGCGAATATTCGCTTGGTATTTTTTTTAACTATTTTATTAGGATGCTAGAGATTTTACTCTTATTAAATCTGAATAAGGGCTATTTACTTTAACTCCCTTTACCATCTTATATGATCTTATACTATAGTAATAGTTTTTATTTGAAGTAAGACCCGTACTATTATACTTCGTAATTTTTGGCGCTGATATTAAGACGTATGGACCGGCACTTGATGTTGCTCTGTAAACCCCATACCCATTTGCCCCGGTTACTTTATCCCAGCTAATACTAATACTATTTTTTGATGGTACTAGTTTTATTGCTGTTGGTACAGCAATATTATTAGTTGAAGCATCTTGATCAACTTTAGTCCTTGATATTTTCCAATTATTTGATAAAGTAGGTGTTATCGTCCCTTTATCTTGAACGTATTTGAACATAATGTTTCTAACCTGTCCATCATCTCCTAGGACTTTTGCTGAATCATAGAAAGTCGCGTCTATTGTAGCTTTACTTCCAGGTGTAAATCCAGCAGCTGCCATAAATCCACCGCCACCATTATATCTATAATTATTAACTGCTACCTTTAAAACCTCGGTGTCATTAACTAGTACTCCATTAATTTTTAAATTTTTTATTCTGTTACCGGTAATTACTTTTCCTTTTGAATCTACGGTGCAAGCCGGCTGCGTTAAATCAATATCATACGTTGCTCCATATAATTGGTCAAGATTATAATCTGCAATATTAAGCACTGAGTCTTTTACTATTGGATCAGTGGATTTTGCTACTTGTGCATAGTATCTTACTGACCATTCAAGCCAATCTTTAAGCTGTGCGCCAGTCATTTTTAATCCAAATAAGAAATTTTCAAAAACATAAACTCCCATGATATCTTGCCTTTTAACATCGCCCTTTGGTACTTTTGCAGCTAAACTTAATGGAGCTGCTATTGAAAGCGATGTACCTGCTGCATCTGCTTGCACTTTATTTACAAGTTCCATTATTGTTGAAGGCAACGTTAATTGTTTTTCTCCTTCATATATAGCTGTTGATTTTCCTATCACTGTATTTGTATATTTAAGTGTAGCATCTTGGTATGGCTTTGCGATTGCAAGTATTTCAGGATCAGCTGTTGTAGTAGCCGGTAGTGTAACATCATATGCATCTACCCCTACATAATTACCCTTAGCGTCGATATTAAGATCTATCTGACTAAAAATTCCATCCCCATTTTTCGGTTCAACTACAGGCACAACTTTTCCCGCAGGGTTTGTATATGAATAAGTTTTACCAGTATGCGTGTGTCCACAAAGAATTGCATCAATTCCTGGAACCTCCTGAGCTACCGCATCTGTTTGATTCTCTGGAATTGTATCGCTGGCTCCCTTTATTCCACTATGAATTGATGCTATTACAACATCTGCCCCAGCTGCTTTTATTATTGGAACCCATTTTTGTGCTTCAAGTACTAAGTCATTAAAATGAAGATCTGCATAATGAGCTGGATCTTCCCAGCTTGCTATAGTTTTAGTAGTAAGCCCTAGTACTGCGACTTTTGTTGTTTTACCATTTACAGTGAATGACTTCATTATATAAGGTTTAACATAATTTGAATCATCTGATTTATAAGTGTTAGCTGATAGTACTGCTATGTTTTCTTTACTCGCATCACCTATAATTCTGTTAAGTGTTGTTAATCCATAGTTAAATTCATGGTTACCAAGTGTCCATGTGTCATATCCCATGGCTCCCATTACCTTCATCATTGGATACTCAGATGTAGTATCTATCATGTCATAATAATATGATAGAGGCGTTCCTTGAATTGTATCTCCAGCATCTATTAACATTGTATTAGGATTAGATGCCCGAACACTTTTAACATATGTCGAAACCTTTGCAAGTCCTACATTTGCTGCAAGTCCTGTATTATAATCTAATGGGTATATTGCTCCATGTACGTCAGATGTTCCTATTATTGATATTTTACTAATTACATTATCTATTCTATTGTTCATTATGGCTGTAATTTTGCCATTAGCACGAACATCATCATTTAAAGCATCTCGAACTGTGTAATGAGAATCTACTAAACTAGCTTTTATAGTAGGATTCACGAATCCAGTAAAACTATCTCCACCTGTTGCTACGAAATCAGGTGCATTTACTTTAATTATATCTGTATCTTTTACAATACTGCCGTCACTTTCTCTCGTTATGTTTTGCACCCTTTTTCCTAATACCTCTGGTGTAATTGTTCCATCAAGAGCTACTTTAGCTGATACGTATGATTGTTTTGAAGAATCATACCTGAATTTAACTCCAGAAATCTGTATACCTACTCCGTCAGTTTTAACAGCCTGTTCAAATATATATTTAAGCTGTGCTCCGGTCATTGTCACGGTGCAAATAGTGTTATCAAAAGGCATAATATTAAATATTGTTCCAACAGTTACATTCCCTTTTGCAATTGGACTTAATCTTATACCTCCGTTATTTACCACTCCCACCTCTGCTTTCGATTTTGAGTAGTTTTTCACAACGTCTGCCATCCAATTTCCAAGTTGTGACTCTCCATAAGGTGAATCAACTTGCTCTTTAGTTAAAGCAGTATCATCTTTGCCAATTACTTCATTAAATATTGGTAATAATGTTGCACTTGCATCATCAACAATCTTCTTAGCCGTTGGATCTGCTTTGGAAGTTTCCGTTACCGTAATTGGATTCCAATTTGTATCTTTTGGTGAGAAAGCTATGATTTTTTTATCGCTCCCTACAGTGATTTTTAAATCCACATAACCTTTACCTACTGATGATGCTGTTAATGTAGGAACATCCTTATTATCACCATCCTTGTTAACAACATCACCTATGGTATGTGTGTGTCCACCAAATACGGCATCTACTCCATGTAATTTATTAACTGTAGTGTTAAGTGATGTACCACCATCATGGACATCCAATAACACAATATCTGCTAAATTATTATCTCTTATATTTTTAGCTTCCTTATTAGTTTCTGTAGCTACATCCTTAAAATCATAAGGTGCAACTAACGCTGGCATAATTATATTTGGGGCATCTTGAAGTATTGCTCCTATTACTGCTATTTTGACACCATCTTTAGTAATTATCTTGTATGGTGCATAAGGTCTCTCACTTGTGCCTTTTTTGTACATATTAGCACAAACAATACTGTAACTTGCACCAATCATTGTTTTATCTATTGTCTCAAGTCCCCAATCAAATTCGTGGTTACCGAGTGCTGTAACTTCCATTCCCATGTCTGAAAACACCTTTTGAACAGGAAGTCCACGAAGCACATTAGATACTGGAGTTCCTTGGTACAAATCTCCTCCTCCAATGATGAGTGTTCTATCAGGATTTGTAGCCTTTACGTCTTTAACTATTTTTGATAGTGCTGCGCCTACAGGTTTTTTATTAGTCGAATCTAAAAGTTGTCCATGAAAATCTGTAATGTCTACTATATCAAATGTCTTATTTGTAGTTGCTGTTACCGCTGTTACTACTGTTGATTTTGCTCCTGTTGTTGCCACCGACTCTGCCGTTGATGTTATTATGGGATCTGCCTTTACATTTTGTGCTCCTAAAAGTCCACTGAAATTAAATAGGACTAATGTTAATGTTATTATTATGCTAAGTAATTTTTGATGTTCCTTTTTACGATCTTTTTTCTGCATTTAATTCTCCCCCCAATAATTGTTTTTAGTTTTCTATTAACCTTAAAAAATAATATTTTGGTTTTCTTAAGCCCCCCTTAAGCCAATTTTTGACATTCCATTATGTATAATATTATACCATATGATATAATAATTTACAGTTAAGACTTCAAGATTATACGTTATTTTTACTTAACATAAATGCTAGGTGCCACCCACGTGACAAGTGGCATGCATTTTTTATACATTTTTTATTTTATCTTTATTTGCAAAATTATTTTTATATAACTTAATATTATAGGCTCTATTATGGCATAATATATATTAGAGATTATAACAAAGGTGGCGAATATTTTGAGGATAGAAACTAATTCTTCTACAAGAATATATAAAGATAATCTTAGCTTTGAAAATCTCAACAATCTATCGAATATATTGCATGTTGGTAATGAAGCTAAAATTAAAGCTTATTCAATTCTTGTTTACAATCATGAGAAAGGTCTTTCCAAGAGTATTCATTTAACTATTAAAAATATGTTTAATCTTAATACTTATTATACAAACTATGCTGTTAGTGAAGCTAAATGGAATAAATCTTCTAATGTTGAATTAAACAAAATGTACATAGATGATTTAAAGCAGAACATTAATCATAGAGAGAAATCTGCTAAGGATTTAACTAATAAAATTAAATTTTGGAGTAAGATTCATACTCATATTATCGATATATCTAAGGCTATTAAAAATAGTAAAAGTCTCCCCAAAAATAAGTATTATAGACCATATTATTTTTATATGTGGGATGATAAGATTTTTGTTGAGGCAAATTATAAAAATAAATCAATTATATATAATATATACGATTTTGAGCATGCTCTTGTCATAAAAAAAATTAGCAAATTAACTAATAAACTGAATATGATTAAGCGTGGTATAGGTTATCAAAAACAAAAACTTGCAAGACTTAATACAAGTGCAGTAAAATCATGTTTTGGTACTAAGAAACTATTCAAAGCTCAGCATACATTATATAATGAGCATTTTGAATGGAAAGAAGACTTCTATAAAGCTAGACATAAAACTATAGAACTTCAAGGACTTAATACAGTAACACAAGGAAATGCTTGTGTTAAATAGCTGTAGCTACTTTAATGGGCATGACACTTTCTTCGCCTATTAGTAGTGCCGCCATTGCAATCTCATTAAACATGTCTGGACTTGCAGCTGGAGCTGCAACTGTTGGTTGTAGTGCTCAAATGATAGGTTTTGCAGTGGCAAGTTTTAGAGAAAATAAGACGGGGGGGTTAATAGCTCAGGGCCTGGGTACCTCAAAGCTTCAATTACCTAACATATTACGCCGTCCTCTAATTTGGATACCTCCAACACTTGCCGGTGCGATCCTTGGCCCCTTATCTACCACTGTTTTTGCTATGAAAAATAATTCCATAGGTGCAGGTATGGGTACAAGCGGTTTTGTTGGTCAATTTGGAACCCTTGCCACTATGGAAGGAAGCGCACCAACATATATTATAGTCTTAAAAATATTACTACTACACTTTATAGCCCCCGCTGCCTTAACCCTGATTTTCTCAGAAATCATGAGAAAGAAAGGGTTGATAAAAGAAGGTGACATGAAACTGAAGTTATAGCGCCACCCAAGTGGCAAGTTTTAAATTTATAAAAGATAAGGAGATGATTTCCGTATTTAGCGGAAATCTTCTCCTTAAAGTTTTTTTCTTTTATAATTTGAATTTATTACCTATATCAAGTATTTCTCCAGTCATTGAATTTAATATATGTGCGGTAGCCGCAACTTCCTCTGATGAAGCATTTAATTGCTCTGACGCAGCCGCAATTTCCTCTGCAGAAGCAGATATTTCTTCTGCAATTGCAGAGCTCGACTCTATCTTATCAATAATAATATTTTTATCTTTATTTATAGTTGAAATTGAGTCATTGACTTCCACAATTTTAGGAATTACGTCACTCACAGCTACTAATATCCCTCTAAAAGAATCAGTTGCGGAGTTAATAACTATAACTTGATTACTTATTTCTGATAACATTATATCTGTAGAACTAGTAATAATCTTATTTTCATCAGAAATAGTATTAATAAGTTGATTTATGCTCTCAGATGATTCCTTTGATTGTTCTGCAAGCTTTCTAATCTCATCAGCTACAACAGAAAATCCCCTCCCGGCTTCACCAGCTCTAGCTGCTTCTATAGCAGCATTCAATGCCAATAAATTTGTTTGCTCGGAAATGCCCTTTATATAATCAGTTATCTCATTAACCTTGTTTAAATTAACCCCTAAAACATTAAACCTTGTGGTAAAATCGTCAAAAGCATCCTTGACCTTTTTAATTGAACTTATTAACGATTCCATTCCTTCACTACTTTCACTTGCCATTGTATTTATATAACCAGAAGATTGATTTACATTGCCAATTTTCAAAGCAATTAATTCTATTTCATCTCCAAAACTATTTAATAAGGAAGTAATGCTCATCATATCGCTGGCTTGATTACCCGTACCACCAGCAACTTCTTGAATAGAATTTGCTATGTTTTCTGAGACAGAACTCATTTCGGTGGAAATGCCCAATAAATTAGAAGAGGAAGAGTCTACCATTTTAGAACCATCTTGAAGTTTTCGAACAATTTCTTTAAGATTTAGGATCATAACATTAACGTACTCTGCAATTTCTCCAAATTCATCTTTAGATTTTACTATACACGCGCCTTCTAAGTTACCCTTCGCAACTGTTTTTAAAGACGTAGAAATTATATTTATATTTTTCTTAAGTGTGTTTACAAAAACAACTACAAGAATAATCGACAATATTAAAATCACAATATTTATCATTAAGATTTTTAACATTAAATTAGTAATAGTATCATTAATACTTGCCTTGCTAACACCTACAAACCAAATACCAACTACCTTACCTGTACTATCCTTAATAGGAACGTATTTTGCTTGATATAATTTATTAAGAATTGTAGCTTCGCCAACATACACTTGTCCATTTTTTAGTACCATACTCGCTACTTTATCAGAGACTTTTGTTCCTATTGCTCTTGTACCATCTGCTTGTAGGACATTAGTTGATATTCTTGTGTCACCTGAAAATATTGTGGCAAGATTGCCTGTTCCCTTTTTAACAATATCTACAAAATCAGTGTCCCCATTTATGGCTTTATCTCCTTTATATAATTTGTCTCCTTCTAACTTCCATTCTCCTGGATATTTTTCTGACAATAAGGAATATCCTAAATCACTAGAGGAGTTTAACTGCGTATCAATATCTTTAAAAGCTAATGATTTCATTTCTGTATAAACGGTTATAAGGACAAGTATACTCAATAATACTAAAAGTGAAATAAATATGCCTAAAATTTTACCTCTTAACTTAATTTTAAATTTTGTCTTCATCTTTGAATTTCCCCCTTTTTTAAGCTCCCATTATATTTTACTATTCTACTTATACTACAGATTTCCTTCAAATTTTATATAAATTATAACAAAATATATTATAATATAAGAAAAAAAGTAAAAAAGCTACAGGCTCGAATTCACCTGTAGCTTTTTATGTTTAATGCTTTAATTATATAGATCACTATAAATTATTTTAAATACTTCTAAAGCTTCTTCAATCTTATCACGCAGTAAGTATTTCTTATTTTCTAATTCTAATCTACCTTGCTCTGTGATTTTGTAAATTCTTTGTGCTTTTTTAGATTCGTTCCACTCTCCAACTATCAATTTTTCTTTTTCTAGCTTTTTTAAAAGAGGATATATTCCGCCTGTACTAGGAATCCAATGACCATTTGTTCTTTCGCCTATCTTATGAGATATATCATTTCCATTAGTTTCGCCGAGACTTAGAGTATATAACACATACAAAGGCAGCAATCCCTTTGTGAATACTTGACCCACTGCTTCTTTTTCCTTTCGAACTCTTCGAAGTTCCAAAAGTTTTTTCTTGTATTCAATGTACAATCTCTTTTCTTCGACCTTAATGTCTATCTCATTTTCTTTACTTACTTCATTAGTAGGCTTTTTATCTAAGGTTCCTCTATGCAAACCATTCCTACCAAACCTGGTCCACTATGCACACCTGATACAGGACTTATATATCCTACAAATTCTATGGAAATAACATTTGGATGTTTTCCTATTTTCTCCATTACTTGTTTTGTCTCATCTAATGCATCACCATGCAACATATAGACCCTGCATTTCTTCTCATCCAAAATCTTATTTGTAAGTTCTATAAGTTTGTTAAGAGACTGTTTTCTACCTCGTACCTTTTCGACGGTACAATACTTACCATCCTCATCAAGTGAAATTATAGGTTTGATATTTAAAAGTTCAGCTATTGTTCCTGCAACTTTCCCTATTCTTCCACCCTTTTTCAAGTATTCTAGAGTACCTACTAAAAAGTATAGATGGATTCTTTTTTTAATAGATGGAATAGCTTTAACTATTTCCTCAAAACTCTTACCTTCTTGTATAAGCTTTCCGCATTCTGTAACTATTAATCCCTCACCAAATGCTATGGATTGTGAATCACATACGTGAGTTATAATACCTGGATGATTCTCACTTGTAAGTTTCATCGCATTATATATACCAGATAAACCAGTAGATAAAGTTATTGCTATCGCATGGGTGTAACCCTCTTCTTCTAATTTTAAAAATAATTCCTCCATATCCTTCATTGATGGCAATGAGGATGTAGGTACTTCTATCTTCATATTATCATAAACATCCTGTGGTGTTATATCCACATTATCCAAATACTCTCTATCAGAATAGATAATCCTAAAGGGTAATACATTAATACTGTATTTCTCTATTAAGTCACTTCTCAAATCGCTTGTAGTGTCTGTTATAAGCGCTATCTTGTCCAAACTAACCCCTCCTACATTAAATATTATCATCATTATATCACTATAATTTATGTGTATCAATACTGATACATATGTATTCATTTATATATTAATTTGTCCAATAAATATAAATATATACAATCAATAAAATGTGGGGGACGGTTAACAACTAATGTTTGTCTCAAATGCTTAAAAGTTGGGGACAGTTAATAACTATCCCTTGTTTTTAACCCTTAACCGTGGGGACGGTTAACAACTAATGCTTGTCTTACTTATAAACTGGAATATCAAATGTTAACTTAGCCTCAGGACATAAGTCAAAATATTGTTTAATAATTTTTGTTTGACTATTTGCCCAGCTAACATCTGTTGCGTATTGATGATTAACGTCCAAATTATTCCATCTCATTTTATAAATCGTATTCTGACCTTTGCTTATATATTTTCCTGAAATAAATGCTGCTCCTCCATATATTGCCGAATCTATATCTGTCCAGGTATTTTTGAATGCCGTGCTTGTCCCAGCTGCATTCGCATCACTATCAATTGCACCAATTCCAAACAAATTAAATACAGGCATACCATAAGTATACTCACCAGTAACTTTTTTTGTACCACCATTTGCCAAAAGTGAAGTACCATGTCCTGTTTCTAGTATTGAATGACCCGCTAAGTATAAGGGATTTACATCAGATTTTTGTGCTGCATCAATAAATACTTGACCTTTGCCACTTAATGCATTATTTTCTCCAAACATTGTGTTTAATGTATCAGCACTTACACAATCAGAATAGTTAAGTTCTACAAATTGATAAATTTTAACTGGATCGTTTTCTAAATTTATTGGGTTTATATTGCTTGTAAGTTGACTTTTAATGCTATTATAATTCGTTGGAGAATTTACCCATGTATTGTTACCTTCTAATGTATACCCGAGTTTTCCATCTTTTGTTGCCGCATAAAGCCACTTGCCGCCAATACTAGCTGCTGGAGTATTTCCCATTTCTTCGCTAATAAGATCATCTAATGAAACATCATATGGTGTTAATTTAAATGTATTATTTCCCTTTGATACTATTTCATCTAATATATTAATGTTAGATATTCGCTCACTAAATTCTGCTTGCTTTGCAGCATTTTTAACTGCTTGTATAAGTCCATTTGCTTTAGTAACATCGACATTCATTTTTGATTTCTCAGCAATACTTACTGCTGCTTCTTCCGCAACTTCTGCTATTTTTTCATCTGCGTTTGCTTGAAGATCAGCTATTTTACCTTCTGCTGCTACTAATGTACTAAGTTTTGTAACTAAAAGCTTTTGTGCACTAGTTACTGATGCATAAGCATTTCTAACTGCTACTACGCCTGTTTTATTTGCTAATGTTAAAGCATTTAATGTTGGCAATGCTATTATTTTAGTATCTACTGCTTTTGCAGAAGCTATATCAGCTGCATTAGGTTTTACTCCAACTAAAACATTAACTTTTACAGATGGCTTTGTTCCAGTTACGCCACTTGGAAGTGCATAAACACCAGTAAATATGTATGTTGCTGTTTTAGTTCCATCATAAATAGAGCTTGTCCAAGTAACGCTTACGTCTTTAGTTGTATTATCACTTAATTTAAGTGTTACTGTTGTTGGAAGTCCAACATTTGCAGCTGTTACCCCATATATTACATTTTTATCAGCAATAGAACTAACAGATTGAACTGTTATTATATCCACCTGTTCTTTATCTCCAACATCGAAATTAGATGTCCCATCATCATTTTTATAAGTTACAGCTGGTATAATATTTGCATTAATTATTGATTCTGAAATATTACTTTTCCAATTTCCCTCAAAATCTTTAATATAAACTTCTCCGCCAGCTATTATTGCACTAGCAATCTCATTAGCATTTGCCTGATCATTAGCGTACTTTAAATCAAAAGCTTTGTTACCTATAACAACACTACCACTTCCCATTGCTGCAAATGTCGTAATGGATGTTGAACCTGCTATCATTAAAGCAGCAATAATTGAACTCGTAATTCTCTTATTCATTAATATATACCCCCATCTTCTATGTTCTAATTTTGATATTCTCTTACTCTTTACCTAATACCCCAATAAAATATTAGTAATATTAAAATCTTCTTCATAAGTTAAAAAATGATAAACTTTTTCAATTGTTTACACTCATATAACGCTTACAATTGTAATTTAGTTGCATTTTTATATTGTTTTATATAAAATTTGTAAAATATTATAAGATATTTATCCGTATGCTCAAATAAACCATTATTCTTATTATCGAGTTTATTTAAAACAACTTAACATATAATTTTGCTCATTTGTCATCCTATTTTCATGAATAAAGCATATAAAAAAATACGTATAGATCAGATACTTTTTTAAGAGTACCTATTCTATACATATAAATTTATGTTAATCATATTTTGCTCATAAAGAGACCAAATTTTATTTAGTTACTTCCACTAAACCAGAAACATATTTTACAACTTCTATCTCACTATAAAATACTTTTGAATACTCCATAGGTTTTCTTCCAATTATAAATGCCATTATATTATTATCTACAGCAGCTTTTATTTTATCAAAAGTTCCACCTTGAACTCCGCTATCCTTCATAAGTATTGCTTTGGCCCTATATTCATTAATAAAGCCACAATTCAGTTCATATCCTACTGGTCCCTTCATTGCCACTATATCCTCAACTGCAACACCTAGGTCTAAAATCTCTACTAATACTTTAACTGATGGTAACACTCTATGTATTACTCTATTCTTTAAATTAAAGTCTAAAATTTTAACTATATTTCTGCTACCTGTGGTATTAAGAATAGTTCCATCTATCGTTTTTAGATGCTCATAAAGACTCTCATAATCTTCCACCACAACAACATTTTTATTATCCTTAAACTCATTAAGAACTGGTGGTCTCTCATATCTAACATATTGTACTCCATAAACTCTACAGGCTTCGATTGCATTTTCTGTAATTTCTAGCGCATATGGATGGGATGCATCAATTAAAATTTTTATATCATTCTTTTTTATAACTTCCATAAGTCCAACTAAATCTAATGGTTTTTCATTAAAAACTTTATATTTATAATCCTTCAAAAGCTCTGCACCATATGCTGTAGCTGTTGATATGAAAATATCCTCTGTAAATTTATTTAACCCTGAGAGAATATTTTTTCCTTCTGAAGTACCTACAATTAAACCTATCATCATCATTCACTCCTGTCACCCTTAATAGTGTTCGTGGGAAAGCAGGGACAAAATAGTGGGGACGGTTAACAACTAATTAGTGTTTATGATGCCTAAAATCACGAACAAAAGCGGTGGTTAAAAGCGAAAAAAAGCAGATAAAAGCGGGGACAGTTAATAACTTTCCCCTATTTATTGTTATGATAAAAACTTATTAGTTGTTAACCGTCCCTCCACTCCACCCCTCACCTTCCTCTGTTATTCTAAACGTTATATCCTCTTGGTGTTATAAATTTACCATCTTTTACGTAACTCTGACTGTTACCAATTATAACAATTGATAACATATCAGCTATGTTATCGTCAAAAGTATCTAGTGTTGAGATACTTACTTCTTGTCCATCTCGAAGTGCATTTTTAACTACAGCTATTGGAGTAGTTCCATCTCTGTGCATTTTTATTATATTTATACATTCTCTTAAATAATGAGGTCTCCCTTTACTTTTAGGATTGTACAATGATATAACAAAATCACCTTCTGCGGCTAAATTTACCCTATTTTGAATTAATTCGTATGGAGTCATTAAGTCACTTAAACTTATATTACAGTTATCATGCATTAATGGTGCACCAAGTACCGACGCTGCTGCAGATGAGGCCGTAACCCCTGGAATAACTTCAACTTCTTCATCCACTCTTAGCTGAAGAATTAGCCCTGCCATTCCATAAATCCCAGAATCACCAGTACTTACCACACTCACAATCTTATCATGGCTAAGCTCTAACGCTTTCTTGCATCTCTCTTCCTCACCCTTCATGCCTGTTGAGAATATTTCTTTGCCAGCGAGTAGAGGTTTTATCATATCTATATATTTGTTATAACCTACAATTATATCACTTTGTTTTATGGCGTCCATTGCTCTTATTGTCATATGTGGAAGTCCACCCGGACCTATTCCAATTACATATAATTTTCCCAATTTATCGTCTCCTTCACTCCCTATTTTTTTCCTTCCCTAAACATATGCGTAAATGTCTTATCATACAGAAGGCTTTTCTCATATTCACAATCTATGAAATCACCTACAAGAATTTGAGCGCATTTTGTTATTTTAGCTTCTTTTACTTTATCTGCTATATCATCTAAAGTTCCAATAATAGCTCTTTCATCTGCCCACGTAGCTCTCTCAATGACAGCTATTGGAACATTCCTACCATAACCTGCCTTAAGTTTTGCAACTACTTTATCTATCATACTTATAGATAAGAAAATGGCCATTGATGCCCCAATTGACGCAAGCTTTTCTAAATCCTCAGTTTCTGGCACCGGAGTTCTGCCCTCAACCCTTGTAAGAATAAGGGTTTGAGTTACACTCGGAAGCGTAAATTCTTTTTTGATAACAGATGCTGCAGCCGAGAAGGAGCTCACCCCTGGCACAATAGAATAATCTATATTTAATTTATCTAACTCGTCCATCTGCTCTTTTATTGCTCCATATATAGCTGGGTCTCCGGTATGAAGTCTTACTACACTTTTATTCTCGCTATCCGCTTTTTTCATAACCTCAATAACATCCTCAAGAGTCATCGAAGCTGAATTGTGAACTACTACTTCTTTTTTGCAAAATGTGATATGCTCTGCACTTACAAGCGATCCCGCATAAATAACTACATCGGCAGTCGATAATATATTTCTTCCCTTAACTGTAATTAAATCCACATCACCTGGGCCTGCACCAATAAAATAAACCATTAAATTCACCTTCCTTTTAGAATAGTTATTACCTGTCCCCACCTATTGTTTTGAGGATTAGTTCTTAACTGTCCCTACCTTTATTCTTTCTTCGCAATTATTAAACTCATATATTCTTTATTTTTTAATATATCTTCGCGACATCGAAGGACTTCTTGTCCTTCTCTACCAGCTCTTTTAACATATACATATTTATAACCCTTCGCTTCTAGGCAATCTAAAACTTCTTCTTCGATTTTATAAACCTTCATAATTACTAGGAATTTTTCATCCTTTATAGTATCGAGCCTTGATGCTGGAAGTATTAAAAGCGGTTCGTTCCCAATTACTAAATATTCATTAGCAATGCTTGCGCAAGCACAAAATGAGGTTATACCAGGAATTGTTTCAACTTCATACCCACTTTCCTTAATATAATTTAAAAGATATATATATGTGCTATATACAAATGGATCTCCTATAGTTAAGAAAGCTACATCTTTTCCAGCTTTTAATTTCTCTTCAATAGACTTAAAAGCTTCATAAATCTTCGCTTCCTGCTCTGCTCCACCCATAGGAAAATGTTTAACTAACACTTCTGAGTCCTTGTTAATATATTCCTCTGCTATTTCATGGGCTATGCTTTTCCCACCATTCATAGCACTTGGAACTACTATAACATCACATTTCCCAATAGTTTTAATTGCCTTTATCGTAAGCAGTTCCTTGTCTCCAGGTCCTACCCCTACCCCATATAATTTTGCCATTTTAATCCCTCCATCTCTAGTAAAATAGTCTCTATCCATATCTTCTTAATCGTCCTTAACAAATTAATTATAAGTCAGTGCTTTAATATATTATTATGTAGCTAATTAATTTATATTTTCTATGACAACCACACTAAGATCATCAAAAACTTTATCCTTAATTTCTTCAACTGTACCTTTTATTATTTTTTCATCCACATAAGATAATTCTAGGCCAACATAAATCGTAGCTTTAATATTATTATCAAAAAGTTTTCTACATAAAGCTTGTGGTGAATTACTTTTATCGGTAAGCCAAACAGATATCTCATGATTTTGCACAATCTCTATAAAATCTTCTTGCCTTCCGTGCATACTACCTAGATGAGCATTTTGCCATGGTTTTTTGAGCTTACACATTAAATATTGAAAAGAACTTATACCTGGAACTACCTCTGTTTCGCCTTTAAAGTTATTATTTATATAGTTTACTATACCATAAAAACACGGATCACCCGATGCTATTATTGCGATATCTTTATCAATATTTTCTGTTATATAATCCATAATATTCTTTAATGTTTTAACTATTATCTTTTGAACATTAGTTTTAGGTATACTCGCTACAGCTCTTTCAAACCCTATGATTACATCAACCTTTTCCATAGTCTCTACTGCCAAAGGGATAATATATTTGGGGTTTCCAGGCCCAATACCCACTATATAAACCATATTTTTTGCAACCTTTCACTATTTATTCATGCATTAATTGTTAACTGTCCCTGTTTATTTGATTGATTATCTGTTTAGTTTCTTGTTCGTTAGGATAAGCATTATGTTCATTAGTTGTTAACCGTCCCTACTTATTTTCCCTAGTGTCATACAAAATCCCTTTATTCATAGAAAACATAATAACTTCTGCTGGAATAGTTTCGTATGTATACTGGAACAATCTTTTCTTTACCTTATTTGTTATATTTTCATATATTTCATTGTAATCATCCTCTAATAACTTTATTGCGCCTTCAGTAGTTTTTTCTTTATAAACCTTAGCTACAATATCAGTAGGAGCGCCTATTAAAGCTAGTTCTAGTGCTATTACTTCTAGCCTCACATCGCATACCCTACTATGAGTTTGAAAACATCCCGCTGCTATCTTACATGCTTTTCCTATATGCCCTATAAGAAGAATGTTTTCTATATGTTTTTCCATGCAACTATTTAAAGCAAATCCTATATAGTTTGAAACCATTACTATATTATCAGATCTAAGCCCTATCTTCGACGCCATATCTTCCCCCATGTTACCAAAAACCAAGGTGAGATCTTTATGCCCAGCGGCTACCTTTTGAGATATTTCTATATTAATAGATTCTGTAAGGGCTTCCTGTGACATTGGTGTCACAATTCCTGTTGTTCCTAATATTGATATGCCACCTTCAATTCCAAGCCTTGGATTAAAAGTTTTCTTGGCTACCTCTTCCCCCTCGGGTACGAATACAGTTATTGTAATCCCGACGTCTTTCGGCAGCACTTCCCTTACTTCTTTTTCTATCATTTTTCTAGGAACCGGGTTAATTGCCCAATCACCCTTAGGTACATATAATCCTTCTCCCCTAACTATCCCAATGCCTTTTCCACCTTTTAATGTATATCCTGATTCTGATTTTTCAGCTCTTGACCAGATTTCCATGCCGTGAGTTGCATCAGGATCATCTCCACCATCTTTTATAATGCAACACTCTACAAAGTTTTCACCTTTTACTACCTTATATATTGGAAGCAATAGTTCTATACCCTTTGGGGTGTCTATCTTTATCTCATCTATATCAGTATCATAAAACAATATCTGCGTAGCTGCTTTTGCGGCCGCCGCCGCGCAAGATCCAGTTGTATATCCACACCTAAGTTTTTTACCATTAAAATTAACATATAAATCAAGCATTATCATGTACCCCCTGCTAAGGTTGTTATTTATTTTAGGTTATCGACATAATCTTTTGCTTCCTTTAATCCAAATCCAGTAACCTCTCTACATTTTTTTATCGCCTTAATTTTTCCATCTTTATCTATGATACTTTTTAACTCATCGTCTAAAGGATCTTCTGGAATTCCAACCTGCTTTGCGATCTTGATTAAATTTGAATTCATGCGAGTTATATGTTTTTGCAATGAATCAATCTTATTTGTAAGTATTGAAATATAAAGTACAATTACACATAGTATTAGATAATCCATGTTATATCTCATCTCCCCTATTATTGTAATAGTATATAATTTTATAAACAAAGTTTTAAGCTACGTGCTAACTTCTATCCACTATCATATACATTAATGCATTTAATATAGATGCAGCCACAGTGCTTCCACCTTTTCTTCCCCTGACAACAATCATTGGGATGTCCAATTTTTCAATTTCTATTTTAGATTCTGCAGCTCCCACAAAACCAATAGGTGTCGCTATTATAAATTTAGCATTACATTTTCCTTCCTCAATTAATTCCTTTAATCTAAATAAAGCTGTAGGTGCATTACCAAAAATAAAGAACTCAACACCATCTTCTACCGCTTTCTCAACCGCTGCCATAGAACGTGTAATGTGACGTGCTTTAGCAATTTCAGCAACCTTTTCATCACTAACAAAACATAAGGCATTGCAATTCAAATCTTTAAGAGCTTTTTTGTTTATACCTGCTAACGCCATTTTTGTATCAGTATATATAGTTACTCCTTTTTTAAGTAACTCTACAGCTGCGTCTATTGCTCCATCTCGAATATATAATATATTTCTATAATCAAAATCTGCCGTAGTATGTATTACTCTTTTAATTATTGAAAGTTCTCTAGGGGAATATTCATGTTCTCCCATTTCTTGTCCAATAATTTCAAAACTTCTCTTTTCTATGTCCATAGGAATTTTTATGTAATCCATATTTTAATCTCCTTTTGTTTTAGAATCAGATGGGGACGGTTAACAATTAATTGACCCAAAAGTTGGGCTAAAGTTGGGGGACGGTTAACAACTAATCGACTTAATCCACCTATTTAAAAAAATTTTCAAACCATAATAAGTTTCCAAAAAAGTGCACATGTCCATATACCGCTATAGTGTTTTTTTTAATATAGCCACATGACCAATTTTTTTCGCTCCTGTCATAAACGTCTTTAGAAAGTTTAAATATTTTTTCTTCTTGTAAATCAACAAATGATTTATGAAACTCATGGCAGTTTATACTCATATCTTTTGGCAAAATAGTATTTTCTACCTCTACCTTAATCTTTGCATATCCAAAATTCTGAAGTTTCGTGGTTAAGGAATAATACCCATCAAAAAAGCCAACAGTTTTATGTGTTATTTGTTCTTCGCCTAGATTCTTTTCCCCTAAAGTAAGGTACATTAATCCCCCACATTCAGCGTAACAGTGTAGTCCACCATCTAGAGCCTTTTTAATACTGTAAAGCATAGATGTATTTTCAGATAACTCCTTTATAAATACCTCAGGGTACCCCCCACCTAAATAAAGAAAATCAATATTGCTCGGTAGTTCATTATCAATAAGTGGACTAAAGTATATAACTTCTCCCAATTCCTCTAGAAGCTCTAAATTTTCTTTATAATAAAAACTAAAAGCTTTATCGTAGGCTACAGCTATTCTTTTTTCATTATTTTCAACATGAAAATCATCTATATATTTCTTACTTTCATTAAATTGTTCTAATAATAGATTCATATCCAAATGTTTTTCTAATAATTTGGCACAAACTTCAATTTTTTCCTCAAGATCCTCTATTTCACTACTTTGAATTAACCCTAAATGCCTACTTTTCAAAGATAATCTCTCATCTTTAGGAAGATAACCTAAAACTTTTATTTTACAATTTTTATCAATTGCCGATTTAAGCAAATTATAGTAACTCTCTGTTATGTTATTTAATATTATGCCACGTATATTCGCATCTTTAAAATTAACTATTCCATTTATTTCTGCACAAAAGGTTGCTACCTGAGCTTTTGGAGACAGTACAAGTATAATCGGTAAATCTAAAACCTTAGACACATGATATGTAGAATATGCTGTATCTATGCCTTTGCCATCATATAATCCCATTACGCCTTCAACTACCCCTAAATCACCGCGGCCTCTAGAAAAGCTAGCCTTAACTCCGGCCTCTCCCATAAGATATAAATCCAGATTTCTTGAATCTTGTCCCGTTATCTTTGAATGAAAAGCCGAGTCTATATAATCAGGCCCTACTTTATAACCCTGCACCTTGAAGTCCCTATTTTTTAAAGCTTTCATAATTCCAAGAGTTACTGTAGTTTTACCACCACC
Organism: Clostridium estertheticum; assembly: GCF_026650985.1. GTDB lineage: Bacteria > Bacillota > Clostridia > Clostridiales > Clostridiaceae > Clostridium_AD > Clostridium_AD estertheticum_C. The sequence goes on along the minus strand of NZ_CP086239.1, from coordinate 4,783,594 downwards.
ACTTGCATTTGACGCTATAACTATACTCTTCATTTACACTCACATCCTTTTATGGACTGGCCCTTAAAGTAAATTAGTTGTTAACTGCCCCTCAAGTTTTGACTCATCCTTAAGTTCAATTAGTTGTTAACCGTCCCTCAAGTTTAGCCTAAAGTTCTAATTTTTTTAAACAACGAATCAATTTTTCATTTCTGACATTATCCTTAATAGCTAGCCTTATAAACTGTTTGTCCAATCCCCTAAAATTGTCTGCTTTTCTTATAACAAAACCTTGATCTAAACATAGTTTATAAAACCCATCTGCATCTACTTCTTTTAATTTACATAATACAAAATTACCATAGGTTAAAAAGACCTTATCTATAAATGAGATACTATTTAACGCTTTTAAGAAAATAGGTCTTTCATCTCTTATCCATTGTTTGCTTTTTTCAATATACTCAACATCCTTTAGCACATTAATTGCTGCAACTTCTGCAAAACAGTTTATATTCCAAGGGTTTTGCTTATCTTTAATTCTTTTTATTAATTTAGCATCACTACTCACTCCATACCCAAATCTTATGCCTGGCATTGCGAAAAATTTGGTTAAGGCCCTTATTATAAATAAGCATTTATATGTTTTAAGACTCTTCGCAAAACTGTGCAAATCATCCCCCGTAAATTCTATAAAAGCCTCATCTATTATTATGACTTTGTTATTACTCTCACAATAATCAAGGATCTTTTGGAACTTAGCTTTATCAATGATATTACCATTAGGATTGTTAGGATTAGCTAGAATTACCCCTTCTACATTCCGTAATTTATTAAGGATATCCTCATAATCATAAGAGAGCTGCGCATATTTATGCTTTAGCAAAACAGTCCCATTAAAATTCTCTTTCAAGTGAGAATATTCTATATTACAAGCCCACTTTTTAGCGTCAATTTCATACTCCACAAAGGAAGGTACTACAATTAGTACACTTCTAAGGCAAGATATAACTAAATCAATTATTTCAGCGGCTCCATTTCCTAAAACAAAATACTCCTCTGGGCAACTAATATATTTGCCGAGTGCCTTTAATACATTCCTATATTGAATATCTGGATACCTAGTTAATGCATCTACAGCAAAACTAATATTGTCAGTAAAACTTTTAGGAACGCCAAGTGGATTTATATTAGAACTATAATCTATTAGTTCTCGTCCCTCAAGTAATCCATTAGTATAAATATCTCCACCATGTACCATAAATACCTTCCTTTCTTTGGGCTCGCCCTGTACTTTATACTTTCATCTACAAGTAGCCACGAATGCTTTTAAATACCTTTATGTGTTTTTCCTACATTTTTAAATTTTTCATTAATTACATCATTAATATGTTGTATATAAATATCTTGAACGCCAATATTTTCTCCAAGTCCATGTAGATATATCCTTACTTTAAAGCCCTCTGCTTCTAAAATATTTTTCCATGACTCTTCCTTTTCCCCAACCATATCATTTTTAACATGATCTCCTGCAACTAAAAGCAGCGGCATCAGAATAACTTCTTTAGTTCCCTGATCTATAACATTTGGTATTACTCTATCCAAAGTTGGATACCCCTCTACTGTTGCTACATGAACGTTTTTAAACCCTCTGTCCCTTAGAACACTTTCGAAGCAACAATATACTGCATTCGCAATATGGTTTGTACCATGCCCCATTAAGATTACTGTGTCATCTTTTGGTAATTGCTTTGATAAAACATCCACCATTATCGTGTAGTCATCTGGTACGCCATCTTCTTCTCCCTTAAAACATATAAGAGGCCTTCCTACCAAAATGTTGTCAAATGCATTACATTCTTTATATTTGTTAACTACATTATTTACATAATCAAATTCTGCTCCCGGAATAACATGCAAAGGCTGAACAATTACCTCATTATAACCTTCATTTCTCAGTTTTTCCAAAGCTTCCTCTGGTGTATCTATATAAATATTATCTCTATTTTTAAGAACCTTAAGAATAACATGCGAAGTAAACGCTCTTCTTATATCATAATCTTCAAAGGTATTTTTTATTTTATTTTCTATTACATCAATAGTTACTTTTCTTGTGTCTTCATATGTTGTTCCAAAACTTACAACTAAAATTGCTTTCTTCATTGTTTTCTTCCACCTTATCATGTATTTTTCGGAATTTTGAACTCTGCTTGCTCCTAATATCTTTTCAAAAAAACAAAAAGTAGTTCACTTAAGATAGCGACTACTTTTTAATTAATTCGTAATAAAATTAACTGCATTAAAAAGTTCTTTCCCTCCGAAAGCTTTGTTAACATCATTTAGGCAGGTCTCCTGGCTTTTGATTTCTCAATTACAGTAGCGGGGGCTGCTGCGGATTTAAACCACATTCCCTTTTCACCTAATACTCTAGGCACCTAAAATTATATTCTATTGTACTATTAGTTTATTATAATTAAGTGTTGGTGTCAATATCATTGTAAAACTTAAGGGTTGAATGATTTTCTTTAGTCCCAAGGGAGGTAGGTGAGGGACGGTTAACAACTATTTGCTGTTTTAGATAACATCTAAGGTGGGGACGGTTAACAACTAATGAACATTAACCTAAAAAAAATGAATAGCATTATACTCCATGGGAAACAATTAAAATAATACTTTATGAGGAGAGGTGATTTTTGTGCCAAGAACAGCAAGAGTAAAAACAGATGAGTCGATATTTCATATCATGTGCAAAAGTATAAGCGAAGTAACTTTATTCAAAGACGATGAAGACAAGAAGCGGTATTTATTACTTATAAAGAAGTATAAAACTCTCCATAATTTTAAGCTTTATGGGTACTGTCTTATGGATAACCACGCCCATTTAATGATTGATGCTAATGGCTGTGATATATCAAAAATAATGCATGGTATAAATTTTTCTTATGCAATGTACTTTAATAGAAAATATAAAAGGGAAGGACACCTTTTTAAAGATAGATTTAAGAGTAAAATAGTTAATAATGATAAATATTTAAGGACATTGTCTCTTTACATTCACAATAATCCTACTGCCATAGTAGAATATAAAGATTCTCCTGAAAAATACCTTTTTTCTAGTCTATCAATATTTTTAGGAAAAACACCTGATTCCTTTAATCTAGTTGATAATGTATTTGTTATGAGTCTCTTTGGCAATACCCTTAAAAGTGCAAGGAAAAATTACTATGACCTTCTCTTTAGATGTAATGAAGAAAAATTAGAACAGGAACTGGAATTTGAAAATGAAGAAACAGATTATAATAGCGAAAGAACTATTCTGATACGAAACTTTAAGTCAGAAGATATATTAGAATTTATATCATCAAAAATGAATATATCAAAGATTCATCTTAATACGAAGTACAGTAGAAAATTTGTACATGCAAAAGCTTTAGCTGTTGTTTTAATGAGAAGTCTGTGTAATTTTAAAACAAAAGACATATCTAACACGCTTGGAAATATCACGCAAGCTAGAATATCTAGATTAAGCACTATTGGTATAGATTTAATTGGGACAGAAGAAAAATATGAAAATATTATTAATGATTTTATTAAATGCTATGCTTAATTTTTATTAATTCTCATATTAAAGAAATTTATAAAAATTTCAGAATAATAATTAACTATATTTATTTGGGTTAACATTGGACAAGCTTGGAAAATACGCTGTTTATTAAAACACAAAATAAAAATACTAGACTAGTTAGTTAATTTAGTAGTAAAAAGGTGCAAATTCAAAAAAATTTACACCTAAATAAAAGCTAATTAATTGTTAACCGTCCCCCGTTATGCCCACCTAAATTATTGCTATAAACAAAATCATTGTTAAAATCTCAACTAATTCATTATTAGCTCCCAAACTGTCACCTGTGAGTCCTGTAATTTTACTCTCACAGAATTTATTAAATAAGAAGCTTAAAAATAACGCTGGAATTATTAATATAACACTATTTTTGATTCCTATTAATAAAGTTCCAAGTATAATAGTTATTACCCCTGCAATTACTAGTCTTTTAACATCAATATTGCCAATAAATATATTACCTGAACCTGTCTCTTTAGCATTTTTACCTATAAAAGATATAAATACCACAGTAAATCTTGCAATTATTGGAGCCGCAATTAATATAAGCGGTAAATCAATTTGTATGATAGTAGTCACCGCCGCATAACGTACTAACATGTCAGATACTATAGCGATGGTCGCGTAAGTCCCTACTGAACTATCTTTCATAACTTCTATTATTTTGTATTTATCACCTTTTAACGAAAAGAAGCCATCACATGTATCGCCAAGTCCATCAACATGCAATCCTCCAGTAATAATTATTGGTATTATAACTACAAATACTGCTGTAATGTTTACTGGTAACACTTTTATTAACAGATAATAAACTATCCATTGAACGATTCCTATAAATAATCCCACTATAGGAAAAAATATAGATCCTCGCTTAAAATTTTCTTTCTCACAGTTTAAACTTTTATTTATAGGTATTCGCGTAAAAAACTGAAAAAACAGTAAAAAATCATTTAAATATTCTCTCATTTTATTGCTTGCGACGAGCTGCCATCGCAAAGCTCACCTCTTTCCTATATAGTAATAATTATTTTAATTTTAAAGGTAATCCACAAGAAACTAGATATACCTCATCGCTTTGACTCGCTATGTATTGATTTACGTACCCAGCTATATCCCTAAATACTCTGCTAAGCTTATTCTCGGGTATAAGCCCAGAACCTACTTCATTAGTTACCATAACTAAATTAATATTTGCTACCCTAGCCTTTAATATTAACTTTTCAAACTGAGTTTTTATATCATCTAGCAATTCATCTATTTTTCCCATAGATATTTTATCAAAATCTATTTTTTCCTTAAACATTAAGTTAGTTATCATAATTGTAACGCAATCAAGCAATATATTGTTTATATCGTATTTCTCTATAGCCTTATCCAAATCATAAAAACCCTCATAGGTTGTCCATCTTGAGTTTCTCGAATCTATATGCTTTTTTATCCGATCACCCATTTCCTCATCTGTAACTATCGCAGTTGCAATATATAAGACATCATCAGTATTTTCGAAGAAACTTTCAGCAAAACTACTTTTCCCACTTCGACTTCCACCAGTTACTAAAATTATTTTGTTCATCCAAACTCAACTCCTAGTTATGCATAATAGCATCAATATATAAATTACCATATTCATATTTAATAATGCTTATATCCCCATTTTTACATCCAAATTTCCAAAATAAATCAATATTTTCATCCATAATATAACAATATATAGCTCTTATGACTCCCGAATGAGCACATATTAAAATATTATCGAAATCTAACTTTTTAATATTATCCATAAAACTCTTAACCCTCATGCATAACTCGATATAACTTTCACCCTTAGGTGGTACGAATTCTTTCCAATTATTCGTCCAGCATAAACATTCTTTAGGATAAAACTTCTTAATTTCTTCGTAAGTTTTACCTTCAAAGTCCCCAAAATTAGTCTCATTTATTCTGCTATCTTGTATAATTTCCATTTCCTTTAACCCCAAAGCTAATTTTGCCATTTCCAAAGTTCTTTTTTTATCACTAACATATACTCTATCTAATTTTATATCACTGAAGAAATCTTTTGCCTTATTTCCTTGAGCTACACCTATTTCATTTAAGCTTATATCCAAATTACCATAATAAGAGCCTTTTCTATTTTCTTCAGTTTGACCATGCCTTAACAGATATATATTCATATTTTATCACACCCTACGATATTTCTAAGGGATTCTCCCTTATATCTATATACTTTTTACTATCAAGCTTCGCATCTTCGAAGGTCCCCATATTATCCATTGTGTACAAAGCCGCCTCAATAATATTAAAAGCCAGAGGACACCCTGAACCCTCTCCTAGTCTCATGTTCAAATTTAGCATAGGTTTTAATCCAATTTCCTTCATTATAAAAGCCGCTCCAGGTTCCGCAGACAAGTGAGATGCAAAAATATAACCTATCACTAATGGATTCAGTTTATAAGCACAAAGCGCTGCCGCCGATGCTATAAAACCATCAATAACAATAGGCACCCTGTTTTTAGCAGCCGCTAGGAAGCAACCACATAATCCAGCAATATCAAATCCACCAACTTTTGAGATAACATCTATAACATCATCTTTATCCGGATTATTTACTTCAATAGATTTTTTAATAACTCTTTTTTTATTAATGAATTGCTCCTCTGTTATTCCCGACCCTTTACCTACTGACTCTTCAACTTCAAGTCCAGAGAAAACACTTAAGATTGCTGCACTTGTTGCAGTATTTCCTACACCCATTTCGCCAGTTCCAATCAAATCGTAACCATCGAGAACTAAATTATCAACTGTTTCAATCCCAACTTCTATAGCCTTAATTGTCTGTTCCCTAGTCATTGCGGGACCCTTCATCATATTCATAGTACCATATGCTATTTTTTTATTTATAACTTTAGGATTATTTAAATCAGCATCAATGCCTACATCTACGACAGTAATATCACTTCCAGAAAATTTTGATAACACATAAACGCCTGTTATCTTTTTAGTGAAATTATTAGTTACTGTAGCAGTTACACTTTTAGGGCAGTTAGACACATCTTCTTCCACAACTCCATTATCACCACACATTATAACAACATTCTTTTTATTGATTTTATTATGTATGTTTCCAGTAATTCCAGCCATCTTAGCTATGATATTTTCTAGTTCACCAAGACTTCCTATAGGTTTTGATAAACTATCCAGTCTATCCCAAGCCCTCTTCATTGCTTCCTTATTTAGCGGTTCTATACATTGTAATGTTTCTTTTAGAAGTCCCATTTGTTTATCCCCCTGCTCATCTAAGTTTATTACACTAATAGTATTCCAAAGGAAAAACTTTTTCAAGCAAAATAACTAATTAACATCAATAATGTTCATTAGTTGTTAACCGTCCCCCACTTATCCACCCAAACAACATTCATTAATTGTTAACCGTCCCCCACTTATTTTCCATTTAAGTTAAAAAAACAGGCACACCAAAATGTCCCTGTTCCTTCTTTTATTATTTTTTCTAGTATATATCATTATCATCTATAATTGGTAAGCTTTCTAAATTGTTTGCTTTATTTTGATCAGGTAGACTTCTTAAGAATTCTTCACCTTTTTTAGAAGTTGAGACAGAAACTCCACTTATATTCCCTTGCTTAGCAAGTGAGACGGCCTGTTCTTTAGAAATTATTTCTCCGTTTTCAAGTTCATATGCTGTTATTTCTCCTTGATTGTCTTTCGCCACTTTACTAATTACATGAGTTGAGCCTTCGCTTTTATTCATAATAACACTACCTTTCCTATTATATTAAATGCATAACAAAATGCATTTTTATTGATAGATACTAAAACAATATTAGCTATTATATAAAATAAAGTATCTTCATATACAGTTTTACCAATTATATAAATTTTATGATATGTATTATTTAATTTTTTTGGCAATAATATGGAGAGAGTTCTTGCAAGTTATTCGCATTTAGGTGTATAATATCTGTTGCTACTATTATTTTAATCATATAATTATTGCATAATTGTATGGTTAATTTTGTTATAACTAATAAGGAGGAAATTGATGATTAACATAAAGAATTTATGTTTTACATATACAAATTCAAAGCCATACATACTAGACAACGTCAATGTTAAAATCGAAAAGGGCAGTTACGTTTCAATTTTAGGTGAAAATGGTAGTGCTAAAAGTACCTTACTTAAATTGATATTAAATTTATTAAAACCTAATAGCGGTGAAATAATTATAGATACGTCCCGAATAGCATATGTTGCACAAAAGGTTGAAAATTTTAATGCACAATTCCCTATAACAGTTTATGAAATGCTAAATTGCCATAGAAGAGTATTAAAACTTAAAGATAAAAGTCTAATTTCAAAAAGCCTTAAGGCAGTAGGGATGGAGGATCATACCCATACTCTTATTGGAAATCTCTCCGGAGGTCAGCAACAAAAAATTTTTATAGCTAGGAGTTTAATAGGCAACCCTGAACTATTAATTTTAGATGAACCTTCTACTGGAATAGACATTCAAAGCATGGAAGATATATATGGAATTATTAAGGGTTTAAATGTTAACCTCGGCATTACAGTTGTCTCTGTAGAACATAATTTAAAAGCCGCATTAGATAACTCGACAGATATTTTCGAAATGAGTAACAGAAGTGGAATACTTTATACTATTAATGATTATAAATATAAAATAACCCAGGAAAGGGGCTAACTTTACTCTATGTTTGAATATGGTTTTATGCAAAATGCTTTAATTGCCTCAGTTTTAATTTCTATACTTTTTCCAATTGTAGGTGTTTTTCTTGTGTTAAAAAGGTATTCCATGATGGGAGATACAATGGCACATGCCTCCTTGGCTGGTGTTGCTATAGGCCTTGTTTTTGGTTTCAATCCTATACTTGGTGCTTTTGCTTTTACAGCCCTATGCGGTTTATCTATTGAATTTTTAAGAGATTATTACAAAAAATACGCAGAATTAATTCTAGCAATTATACTTACCTTTAGTGTAGGTATAGCAATAACCTTAATAAGTACAGGTAAAGCAGGTGCTAATGTTAATTCTTATCTATTCGGAAGCCTATTAACTGTTACACAAAATGACTTGTACATAATGCTTGTTCTTAGCATTATTTCAATAATAACATTATTTTCATTATACAATCAATTACTATACATTACTTTCGATGAAGAAGGAGCTAAGGTTTCTGGCGCAAAAGTTAAAGTAATTAACTATATCTTCGCTCTACTTGTGGGTGCCACTATTTCAGTATCATTAAGAATACTTGGAATACTTGTCATGTCATCCATGATAGCTCTACCTGTAGCGACAGCATTGCAGCTAAATAAAGGTTTTAAGAAAACTTTATTTTGCTCTATAATGTTTGGCTTCATTGACATAATTTTAGGGCTTGTTATATCTTACTACGTAAATTGTGCCCCAGGAGGCAGTATTGCTTTGACTTCTGTTTTTGTATTAATTATTGTAATCAGTAGTAAAAAAATATTATCAAGGTGTTAGATATATAAGCTGAAATCACACTGGAGAAATTTATTATGTTGCAGGCTATAAAACCAAGAAAGTCCATAAGAAATTATAAAGTGGAACTTAAAAAAGCTTCTCATAAAGATATAGGAAGTTCTCCTTACATTATAAGTGTTATCTTAAATAAGGACTAAAAATAAAAACTATGAAAGCAACCTATGCTATTCATAGTTTTTTTTAATATTTATATAACTTTTTAAATTTTTTCCAAAAGCATCTTCTCATCATATTTTTGACCACCCATTAGCCTAAAAATAATATCATCTCTTTTATATCCTACATCATTTTGATTAACAATAATATCAGCTTTTCTAACCCCTTTGGCCTTGAGTTTATAATCCTTAAAGAGTCTTTTTATCATTCCCTTGTTTATTTTAAGCAAGACTTCTAATTCTTCAATTTGATAAATTTCTTTTATTAAAATATTTTCAAGTTTTCTCTGCATATCAATTTTATATTCTAAATCTAATCGCCTATTCTTGTGAGGACCTGCTTCCCCCCTATGATGCAATGTACAAAGATATCTAAAGTTAAGTGAAAATTCAATGCCGCCTTGGCTTTTATAAACTATATGATGTTTATCCGCTGGATTTCCACAGACTTCACACGTAAGCAATATATTACCCCCTTAAAGTATTAAAAGGCAAAACAATTATTAATTGTTTTGCCTCATAATATTTACTTTAATTTAGATCTTTATGATATGGAACTTTTACTAGAATTTATAGTTTTTAAGTTTGTCTCCTAATATATCTCCTAGAGTTAATCCACTTTCTTCTTCTTGTTTATAATCTGAAAAATCTTCATTTCCTCTTGCTGCTTCTCTAATGCTTAGGCTTATTCTTCTATCTTTTTCGTTTATTTCACCGATTTTAACTTTTACAACTTCTCCAACTTTTAATACGTCAGAAACTTTTGCAATACGTTCTTCTGATATTTCTGATAAATGAACTAGTCCTTCAACTCCTGATTCAAGTTGTACAAAAGCACCGAAATCCATTAATTTAACAACAGTTCCTTCAACTATAGCACCAGGCTTGTAGTTGCTTGTTATGTTGTTCCATGGGTTTCCTTGTTCACTCTTAAGTCCTAGAGATATTCTTCCTTTTTCTTTATCAAAATCTAAAACTGTAACTTCTACTTCGTCTCCAACAGCTACTACTTCTGATGGTTCTTGAACTCTTTTCCATGATAATTGTGAAACGTGAATAAGACCATCAATGCCACCTAAATCTACAAATGCACCAAATTTAGCAAGTCTAGTTACAACGCCTTTTCTCTTTTCACCTTTTTTAAGTTCATTCCAAATTTGATCTCTTTTAACTGCATTTTCTTCTTTTTCAATTACTCTTCTAGATAGAACAATATTTTTATTTTCTTTATCAAGTTCTATTATTTTAACTACTAAAGTTTTACCTTTATAGTCTTCTAAGTTTTCTATATATGAATCTGATATTTGTGATGCTGGTATAAATGCTCTAACTCCCTCTATGTAAGCTGTAGCTCCACCTTTTACTATGTCACTAACTGTTACTTCTAAAGTTTTGTTTGCATCTAAAATTTCTTGGAATTCATCCCATATTTTAAGACCATCTGCTCTTTTCTTAGATAAAAGCACATTTCCTTCTCCGTTATTAACTTTCATTATATATACAGAGATTTGATCTCCAACTTTTACAACATCTGCAATGTTTGCTTCTTTATCGTTTGATAATTCTTCTTTTGTTATAACACCATCAGTCATATAACCAATGTTTACTAGAACTTCTTCTTCACTTACAGAAAGTACAGTTCCAAGTACAACGTCTCCACTATTAATAACCATAGCTTCTGCAGTATTTTCCATAGCATCTTTCATTGTAACTTCTTCCTTAATATCTGTTGTCATATAAATACACTCCTCTAATTTCATAATTGTTGTTAAATCTATTCTTAAATTATTTATAGTCTACTATTATATATTCTATAAATATTCATTGAAATCCTTTTTATTTTTAAAATTCACTAGATTACTCAGCATTTCTCTAAAAACACCTTCTCTATTATATCATACTTCCCCTATGCATAAGGTCATACCATCTAATTTCATCTTAATTGTCATGATTTTTGCCCCACTAAGTTCAACACAAGGCTCACAAACAGCTCTAACCCCAATAGTTTTCTCCACGAAATCGCTTCCGCTGAATTTATGTTGTACTTTCTTTATATCTTCTGTCGTAAATATTTTAAGCTGACATTTAAAATAATCTGCTAATGCCTTTATTGCTAATTCATCTTTTTTAACATTAACTGTTGCTATAGACTTTATAGCCCTAATATCTATATTGTATTCCTTAAGCATCCTTATTACTGTCTTATTCATTTTATCTTGCGAAAAGTTTTTTCTACATCCTATTCCAAGTACGATATTTTGTCTTATTAATTTAAGCGTTGGTACATTATATTCCTCTAACTTAGCATTAATAATTTCGTTACTAGAAATATACAGCAATCCAGAAATATTCTCTAAACTACTACTATATCCAGCTGGTGTTTGTATTATTCCTTTTTCATCAAGAAATCCAATTTTTTTTCCTTCTACTAAAAGCGCCGCTATGTCTTTTGCTTTTTTCAAATCTTCAATAACAAATCCATTATCTTTTGCTATCATATCAGGGGCATAAATACCTAAATTATCTGTTGCTGTAGTTATTATAGGTTTTGCATCTAAAAGTTTACTAACCCTTAATGCAAGTTCGTTCGCTCCTCCTAAATGACCACTTAAAAGGCTTATAACATAATTACAAGAATTATCTATAACTAATACTGCCGGATCCAGATCCTTACTTTTTATGTATGGTGCTATTGATCTAACTGCAATACCTGTAGAACTTATAAAAATTATACCTCTATAGTTCTCCATTACCTTTTTACTAACCTTTGCAAAATCGAAATTGCTATGTTTTTTCTTTGAATATAAATCAATATTAAGACTTGAGGCTAAAATTTCCGCTATTTGATCTCCCTTTTGGGTAAACGTAACAACTGCATATTTCATTTTGTCACCATTCCTACTATACATCATACTATAGTTGCGCGCAAATTACAAAACAATTGCTAAAACAAATGAATAAATCAAAAAAAGCAGAAAAAAAGTGGGGACGGTTAACAACTAATTACACAATTTATTTATATAAGTCAATTAGTTGTTAACTGTCCCTCAACATTAATCATTTAAACATCAATTAGTTGTTAACCGTCCCTCAACATTTAATCATTTAAACATCGATTAGTTGTTAACCGTCCCTCAACATTTAATCATTAAAACATCAATTAGTTATTAACCGCCCCTCAACATTTAATCATTTAAACATCAATTAGTTGTTAACCGTCCCCCGGTTAACTTGCTTGTCCCCCTAACTCCCTCCTTAAATTAGATCACCTTTCTTCTCTAAAATAAGGAACTGAGAGTCCAGCTGGTGGTGAGTTTTTACCCGATTTCCTCATTGATACTATTACTAGAATAACTATTGTAACTACATAAGGTAACAAATCAATAAGATATTGCGATATCTCAAAACCCGGTAACCCCTGAAGTCTAAATCCTAATATATCAAGTCCACCGAAAAGATATGCTCCAATTATTGCTTTTTGAGGTTTCCACGTTGCAAAAATTACAAGGGCAACAGCAATCCATCCTCTGCCTGCTGTTACATTTTCCTGCCAAGCTGGTACATAAACAAGGGATAAGTATGCTCCACCAAGTCCACAAAGGGCTCCTCCTATTAATGTGTTAATATATTTATAAAGACTAACATTTATACTAGCTGCATCTGCTGCTGCTGGATTTTCTCCAACTGCCATTGTATTTAGTCCCTTAGCTGTTTTATATAAATATATAAATAAAAGGATAGTCATAATATATCCGAAATATACAAACACATCATGATTAAAAAATATATCTCCTATAAAAGGTATGTTTCCTATTATTGGAATTCTTATAGGTACAAAGAAATTTTTAATTGTATTTGGAGTAACTTGCCCTATCAAATTTTTACCTACCATGCTTGAAAAACCTGTTCCAAATATAGTTAGTGTAAGGCCACATACAACTTGATTCGCCCTGAGTGATATGGTTAAGAATGCATATATAAGAGCTCCAAAGCCACCAGCAATTGCTGCAGCGATCATTGCTATTATTGGATTTCCTGTACTTACTCCTGCCATAAACCCAATAACAGATCCCATAAGCATCATGCCTTCTACCCCTAAATTAAGGTTACCAACTTTTTCAGTTAATAATTCTCCGAGTGTTGCAAAAAGTAGAGGAGTACCAGCTACTACTGCAGCGGCTAAAAATGTTGTTACACTATTCATTTTTATTTACCCCCTTTAGTTTTCCCTTAGATTTAAAATTTATTTTATACTTAGTAAAGAATTCACTACCTAATACAAAGAATAAAATAATTGCTTGTATTAATTGTGCGGCAGCTTCTGGTATTCCAAATGCTGTTTGAATAAATGATGCACCTTGAACAAGTGCAGCAAATAGTATAGATACTATTACTATAATAGGTGCAGAAAGTGATGATAACCATGCTATAATTATAGCTGTAAATCCTACTCCACCTGCAACATCTGCAGAAAGCGTTTTGCTAACAGCTGAAACTTGAATTACACCTGCAATTCCGCATAAAGCACCACTTAAAAATATTGCTATAAACATAGTTTTTCGAATTTTTATACCCGCGTATATAGCTGTTTTTTCACTTTCTCCAAGGACCGAAATTTCATAACCCTTCTTAGTATATTTTATGAAAATATATACTATAATTGTTAAAATAATTGCAATTATCCATCCCATATTTATACCAAAAACATCCGGAAGTGTTGCATTTTCAGAGAAACTAGGAATTTTAGGAAAACCCATTGCGTTTTTATCTCTCCAAGGTCCATACTGAAGATAAGTTATAAATTTTATTGCAATATAATTTAACATTAATGTTACTATAGTCTCATTAGTATTCCATTTACCTTTAAGCAATGCTGCAATTAATGCCCATAATCCCCCACCGAGTATTCCTGCGCAAAACATTATTAATAACAACTGAAATTTAGGCATATTCGGAAATTTTAGAGCAAAATAAGTAGCAGCAAATGCTCCCATAAGTATTTGTCCTTCTCCTCCAATATTCCAAAATTGCATTCTAAATGCTATAGCTATTCCAAGAGAACTTATAATAAGTGGTATAGCCTTAATAAATGTTTGCTGGATGCTATAAGTTGAACCAAAACTACCCTGAATAATCGCCGCGTACACATCTATTGGATTAAGGTTAATGATTAACAGAAACATAGCAAGTACTACAAGTGATAGGAGTATTGCAATACACCTAATTTTTAAATTATCTGTTTTGCTGATTTTAGACCTTTTAACAATCTGAATCATCTATATCGCCTCCATATCGTCAGTATTTCCAACCATCATCATACCGATCTTTTCTCTAGAAGACTCTTTTGCATCAACTATTCCAGTAATCTTGCCATCACAAATCACCATAATCCTATCACATAAATGGATTAATACGTCGAGATCCTCTCCTATGAATAAAACTGCAGTTCCCTTTTTCTTTTCCTCACTTATAAGATCATATATCGTATAACATGTATTAATATCAAGCCCACGAACGGCATATGCCATAATAAGTATTTTAGGATGCATGCTTAATTCTCTTCCAACTAATATCTTTTGAATATTACCACCTGATAAATATTTTATAGGATGATATATATCCGGCGTTTTTATTTCAAATTTTTTCATCATTTCTTTTGCTTTTTTAATGACTGGCTTTCTATCTATAAATATTCCTTTTTGATTATGATAATCCTTTAGTAAAAGATTATCCACCATACCCATAGACGCAACAAGTCCCATTCCTAATCTATCTTCTGGTATAAAACTCATGCTTATACCTTTATTGATAATATCTCTCGGAGATTTCCCTACAAGGTCTTCTCCCTCTAAAACTATTTTGCCACTCGCTACCTTCTCAATACCTGCAATAGCTTCACATAATTCTCTTTGTCCACTACCCGCAATTCCAGCAATACCAAGAATTTCACCTTTTCTAAGACTGAAACTAATATTTTTAAGAATCTCTGCTTTTTCAGCATTTAAAACTATTAAATCTGATACCTCAAGCATTACTTCACCAGCCTCTTTATCTACCTTTTTTATAGATAAATCTGCTTTGCGACCCATCATTAGCTCTGTTAATTCCTTAGGACTCGTGTCTCCTTTCTTAAGTGTCTTTATAGCTTCACCTTTTCTTAATACAGTAATCTTATCGCAAATCTCCATTACTTCATTCATTTTATGACTTATGAATATAATTGCTTTTCCTTTCTCTTTCATACTTCTCATTATTTTAAATAATTTTTCTGTCTCACTTTCTGTAAATACAGTAGTAGGTTCATCTAATACTAAAATATCAGCACCCCTATAAAGCACTTTAAGTATTTCAAGATTTTGCCTCTCACCTACTGGCATCTCTGAAACATATTTATTTAAATCCATTTCCAAATGAAACTTTTCTTTTAGATCATTGATTTTTTTGATTTCCAGCTTGTTATTAAAAAACAGTCCACTTGTTTGACCAAGTAATATATTTTGTTTTGCAGTCATTTCCTCAACTAATTTAAAATGTTGATAAATCATTCCTACACCAGCTTTAATTGCATCTTTTGGACTATTAAAGTTAGTATTTTTTCCATGAATAAAAATAGAACCGCTATCAGGAGTATAAACTCCTGATAACATGTTCATAAGGGTACTTTTACCCGCCCCATTTTCACCTAGTAGTGCATGGATTTCTCCGCCATGCAAAGTTAAATTCATATTATTATTAGCTATTACTTTCCCGAAAGTTTTACTAATATTTTCTATAGATACATAAGGGATTTTATCCATATTTACCTCCTACTTTCTAGCGTATTTATTGGATCATATTGCCGTTAAATTTAATAAATATAGCAACCATAATATCATGTTTGCTATATTCCTTAATTTTTAAAAGCTAAATTTATTTTATTTTGCTATTTTTCCTTCTACACCTTTAACAAACCAATTAAATGATAATAGTTCCTTATCTGTCATAACTATACCTTTTGCAACTTTAACAGCTCCACTTTGATCTATTATTGGTCCTACAAATACTTTGTTTTTACCTGATAAAATATCAGCTTTTGCTTTAGCAACAGCTTCTGCTGCTCCTGCTGGTGCATTTTTTGTAAGTGGTGCAAGACTAACTACTCCAGATTCTAGACCTTTCCAATAACTTCCTGATTTCCAAGTACCAGCTTGAATAGCTTTTATTTGTTCAACATAATAAGGCGTCCAATTCCAAACTGGAGCTGTCATATATGCTTTAGGTGCTTTAGCACTCATATCTGTATTGTATCCAATAGCAGATATCCCTGCTTCTTCTGCTGCTTGAAGTGGACCTGCAGTATCTTGATGTTGAGTAATAACATCCACACCTTCTGCAATTAATGCTTTTCCTGCTTCTTTTTCTTTAGCTGGATCATACCAAGTATTAGTCCATTTTACTTTTACTACAGCTTTAGGATTAACAGATTGTACGCCTAAAGTAAATGCATTAATTCCTCTTACTACTTCTGGTATTGAGTATGCAGCTACATATCCTATTTTATTAGTTTTAGTTTTCATACCTGCAACTATACCTGAAAGATATCTTGCTTGATATATACGTCCGAAATATGTAGACATATTTGCCGATGTTGTGTACCCAGATGCATGAAGATATTTAACATCAGGATGTTTTTTAGCTGATGCAGCCATTCCATCCATAAATCCAAAACTTGTTCCTACAATAACAGTTGCTCCTTTGTTAATCATTTCCTCGCATGTTTGTTCTACATCCGCTACATTCTCTTTTACGGATTCCTTATACAAAGTCTTTACACCTAATTGTTTTTCAAGCCCTTTTCTTCCCATATCATGAGAATATGTATAACCTCCGTCACCTACAGGTCCTACATATATAAATCCTACTGTCATTTCTTTTTCTTTCGTAGTTTTTGTATTAGTTTTTGCACTACCGCATCCCACAAGTGCCATAGATGTAAGTAATGTAAATACAAGTAATAAACTTCCTAATTTTTTCTTCATTGTTAATGCCCCCTCTAATTCTTTTACGTCAAATAATTATTATTTAAAAACTTTTTATTTATTTAAAAACTACCTTGTTATCTTTTAAAGATTTTATTATCGCTAGAGACTCTACTTTAATGCCCTCCTTTTCTATGCATTCCCTACCATTTTGGAATGCTTTTTCAATTACAATTCCCACTCCAACAATACTAGCTTCCGCCTGACGCGTTATTTTTATAAGACCAAGCGCCGCATTTCCATTTGCTAAAAAGTCATCAATTATTAGAATTTTGTCCCCTTTATTTATATATTTTTTACTAGTTCTAACTTTATAATTTTTGTTTTTTGTAAAAGAAAACACCTCAGCCTCATATGCATTATTATCCATTGTTGTAGAATCATGTTTTTTTGCAAATACTACAGGGACGTTATTAAAGTATTGTGCCACAATACATGCTATTCCTATACCCGATGCTTCAACTGTTAATATTTTTGTTATTTCATTTTTTGCAAATCTTTTTTTAAACTCTTGTCCTATTTCATTTAAGAGGTTTATATCAATTTGATGATTTAAAAAACTATCAACCTTTAAAATCTCACTACCTATTACTGCTGCTTCACTTAATATCTTATTCTTTAGTGCTTCCATACATTTTCTCCTTCGTCAATAAATTTTTGCGCGTATTATGTAATATAAAACAATAACCCCTTAGATAACGCGTTAATACGTTAACTAAGGGGTTTATAATAAAATCTTCAATAAAAATAATTCATACTAAAATTATTATTACTTTATTTATCAAAACACCCATAGTCAAGTCTTTTACGGTTACTTGGTAGAAACGCTTAGACCATATTTCTAAGCTTATATGAGTTTGCGAATATAATTTTTTTTCATTTCATTGTTCGTGTTTATACTTGTTATTACAATATTACAACATTTGTTTTATTAAATCAATATCTATTTTTAAAATTGATATGGTTCGACTTTTTTCTCTATAACTACAGGGAAGTCATCTGAACCCTTAAGTACTGTATTCTCAACCATAATTACATTTCTATCAACAATTACATTGGTAAGCTTACATCCCTTTTTAATTTCACAGTTTTCAAATATTATACAATTTTTAATTTCTACTTCCTCATGTACGGTCACCCTTCTTGAGATTATACTATTTTCTATTTTCCCCTTCAAAATACATCCATTTGAAATTAAAGCATTATTAACTTTTGCTCCATTAAAATATTTAGTAGGAGCCTCATTTTTACTCCTTGTATAAATTAACCCATTGCTAAAAAATAATTCTTTGGTTACCTTAGTGTTTAACATATCCATACTAGCAGTATAATAATTTTTCAAAGAATCTATACGCTTAATATATCCTTTAAATTCAAATGCATTTACGTTGAATCTAAAAATATGTTCATAGATAACTGCTTTTATTGAATTATGATATCCCGTTTGTTTACTTTTTTTTACAATATCTATAAAAGTGCTCTTTTTCATTATAAACATTTCCATTGATATATTTAGGTTATCCGATGACCCTATGTTTTTCCCAACACTTAAGATTTTATTTTCTTCATTAATATATAATGTACTACAACTTAAATACTCACTCTTCCCACTATTTATTTTTTTATATAATACTGTTACATCACTACCCGATTGCTCATGATAAATAGCCGCTTCATTATAATCCATATTACATAACATGTATGAAGAAGATATTATTACGTAATCTTGCTTTGATTTATAAATATATTCCATATTATCATTTAATACATCTATATCTCTTAACTCCGATCTTTCTGATGTAAGATTAAATACATATAGTCCATTTGTTTTTCTATCTAAATCCCAGGGTTTCCCTGAACCTAGATGATCAACTAGTGACCTAGATTTTGTATTAGTAAATATACCTACATTATGAATACCTGAATTAACCATATTTGAAAGTACAAAATCAATAATTCTGTATCTTCCGCCTATTGGAATAGCTGCTATTGGTCTTGATTTCGTAAGGCTTTTAATATTATCTTCTCTCTCATTTAGCATTAATATTCCCATATAATTTTCAAGCATTTTTATCACCTCGTTTATTTTATGATTTAGTTAATATCTTCGAATTAGCTTTAATTTCGGCCCCTTCTTCTACAACGATAATATCGTTTCCATTTCCAATATATGAATCACGTCTTATTGTAACATTACTTCCTATAATGGCTTTATCTATAACCACATTATTACCGATTTTAGTATTAGGCAGAATAACTGAATTAGTAATTTTAGTATTTTTTCCTACATGTACTCCTTGGAAAAGTACACAACTGTTTATTTCTCCATACACAGTACAACCCTCATTTAGCAAAGCATTATTAATACTTGCTTCTGGTCCTATATATTGAGGTGGAAGCATTGGATTTACTGTATATATTCTCCATTTATCATCATGTATATTAAGTTCATTATTGTCAGATATCAAATCCATATTAGCGGACCAAAAACTATCAATAGTACCAACATCTCTCCAATATCCTTTGAATGGGAATGCATATAATTTTTGATTATTCTGAAGCATTTTTGGTATTATATTTTTTCCAAAGTCATTACTAGATTCTTTATCAAGATTGTCCTCTTTTAAAAGTTTTTTAAGAGCCTGCCAGTTAAAAATATAAACTCCCATAGAAGCTAAATTACTTTTAGGTTTCTTAGGCTTTTCTTCAAATTCATATATTTGGTAATCTTCCCTTGTGTTCATTATTCCAAACCTACTACACTCATCATCTGGTACTTCTATTACTGCAATAGTAACATCGCTGCCTTTTTCTTTGTGATAATCTAGCATTTTTGAATAGTTCATTTTGTAAATATGATCTCCTGATAAAATAATTACATATTCTGGCTCAGAATCATCAATATAATTTATATTTTGAAATATAGCATCTGCTGTACCATTGTACCAATTACCACCATATTCACTTTGGTAAGGTGGAAGGAGAGTTACTCCACCGTTTCTCCTGTCTAAATCCCATGGAGCCCCTATGCCTATGTGTGCGTTTAACGCCAAAGGTTGGTATTGAGTAAGAACTCCCACTGTGTCGATACCTGAATTAGAACAATTGCTTAAAGAAAAGTCTATAATTCTATACTTTCCTCCAAATGGGACTGCAGGCTTTGCTATCATTTTTGTTAATTGTTTTAATCTTGATCCTTGACCACCTGCAAGTATCATTGCTATCATTTCTTTTTTCATGATAGTATTCTCCTTTCTATATTTTTTAGATCATATATAATACAAAACATGCTAAATCAACCTAATTTTTTTCTAAAGAACTTGTCAAATTCTATTTCATTTTATCAAAATCATAGATTAATATATACAATTTGTCAACAACAATTATAAAACAAAATGCTATACTAGATAATTGTCTAGTATAGCATTTTCTAAACTACAACTTAATATTAATTGGTGGTGTATCCCAAATTTCTTTTGCATATTTTTTTATAGTATTATCACTAGAGAATATACCAGATTTGGCAATGTTTATAATTGACATTTGTTGCCAAACATCTTTTTGCCTAAATAACCTATCAATCTCACTGTGAGCATTAACATACGCATCAAAATCTTTTAGCACAAAATACTCATCATTATGTGTTAGCAAACTCTCATATAAACCAGCAAATTCCGTTTTAGGTGTTCCTAAAAATCCATTTATCAATTGATCTAATATGGTTTTTATTCTCAAATCATTATTATATATATCATAAGAGTTATAAGTTTTATTCTTATAATATTCTATTACTTCTTGGGCAGTAAGACCAAATAATATGATATTTTCTTTTCCAACCGCATCAAATATCTCTACGTTTGCTCCGTCCAAAGTAGCTATTGTTATAGCACCATTCATCATAAATTTCATATTACCAGTTCCTGAGGCTTCCTTTGATGCAGTAGATATCTGTTCACTCACATCTGCGCAAGGAATGATTTTCTCGGCAAGTGACACTCCATAATTTTCAAGAAATAATATTTTTATTTTCCCGCGAACTATAGGATCATTATTTATCTTACTGGCCAAAGTGTTAATAAGCTTAATAGTCTGTTTTGCTATATAATAACTAGGTGACGCTTTTGCCCCAAATATAAAAGTTCTTGGAACCATATCAATATTTGGATTTGCGAGTATCTGGTTATATAAATACATTATATGAAGTACATTTAAAGTTTGTCTTTTATATGAATGCATTCTTTTTACATGAACATCAAATATTGAACTCGGGTCTATTGAAGCTCCATACTTTGATAATACATGATTCGAAAAATTTATTTTATTATTTGTTTTTATAATTTGTGTTTTCTCTTGAAAAGCGGAATCCTTTGCATATTTAATTAATTTATCGAGATCATTTGGAGTTTTTATCCAACTATCACCAATAGTTTCTGTTATAAGCTTTGCAAGCTCAACATTTGAATTTAGTAACCACCTTCTATGAGTTATCCCATTAGTTTGGTTATTAAATTTTTCCGGGAAAAATTCATAAAAATCGGAAAGTTCTTGATGTTTTAATAATTCTGTATGAAGTTTTGCTACTCCATTAACAGAGTGTCCCCCTACAATCGCAAGATATGCCATTCGTACATATCCATCATAAATAATAGACATATTATTTACTTTGCTCCAATCACCATTATACCTATGATAAACTTCATTACAAAAACGCCTATTTATTTCTTCAACAATCATATAAATTCGTGGAAGTAATTTTTTAAACATATCTACAGGCCATTTTTCTAATGCTTCTGCCATAATTGTATGATTAGTATAGGCTGTAGTTCTTGTTGTAACGTACCATGCATCATCCCAAGATAAGTTCTCCGTGTCCATTAAAAGTCTCATTAGCTCGGCCACTGCCACTGCAGGATGAGTATCATTTATTTGCACTGCAACGTGTTTATGAAACTCAAGGAGCGATATTTTTTTCTTTTTATAGTTTTTTACAATACTTTGAAGCCCAGCACTTACAAAAAAATACTCTTGCTTTAGTCTTAATAATTTTCCTTTTTCATAACTATCATCCGGATATAAAATTTGTGAAATAGCTTCTGCTGCATATTTATTCTCTCCAGCTTTTACATAGTTCCCCTGACTAAATGATGAAAAATCAAAATCTTCCTCCATAGTTTCTGCGCTCCAAAGCCTTAAAGTATTTACAGTATTATTTTTATACCCTTTTATCGGAGTATCATAAGGCACTGCACGTACACATTCATAATTTTCATGAATAACTTTTGTTACCCCATTATCATCCTCTAAATGCACATTTCCTCCAAATCTTACTTCGACAGCTTTATTTTCTTTTCTTATTTCCCATGCATTACCGTT
Organism: Clostridium estertheticum; assembly: GCF_026650985.1. Lineage (GTDB taxonomy): Bacteria > Bacillota > Clostridia > Clostridiales > Clostridiaceae > Clostridium_AD > Clostridium_AD estertheticum_C. Next base: position 4,760,902 of record NZ_CP086239.1, on the reverse strand, counting down.
TTTTAACCAATTATCAGGAACTTCTACTTGATAACCATTTTCTATTTTTTGTTTAAATAATCCATATTTATACCTTATGCCACAGCCATGACCTGGTACCTGCGTCGACGCCATAGAGTCTAAAAAACATGCTGCTAGTCTTCCAAGTCCACCATTACCAAGCCCAGCATCTGCTTCTATATCCTCTACCTCAATCAAATTAATTCCTAGTTCGTGAAGTGCCTGCTCACATATATCCTTGAGCCCTAGATTAACTAGATTACTATTTAATAATCTACCAACCAAAAATTCCATTGAAAAATAATATACTTGTTTTCCTTTGTTTTTTGCATACTCTTTGTTGCTTTCTATCCAAGGCTTTGCACAATAATCTTTTATGAGTGCACCTAACGCATAATATTGATGCAAAGGTGAAGCATCAACTGCTTCTTCTGCAAACATTGTTTGTAGTTTTTCTATATAATCCATTTTAAACATCTTTTTATCAATTACCACAACATTCACCACCTAAAATTTTAGATCTCGCTTATGTGCATAACATATTAAAAAATAACCATTATTTTTTTAAATGTTAACCATTATTTATTTAGATCACTATACAATTTCATATAATTTTTAGCCGAATTCTCCCAACTATTATTTGAACTCATAGCATTCTGAACTAATTTGTTCCAAGAATTTTTATCTTTGTACAAATCGAGAGCCCTATTTATAGTCTCGAGTAATTCTTTGCCCGAATAATTATTAAAAGAGAATCCATTACCCTTCCCAGTATATTTATTATAAGGAATAATTGTGTCTTTAAGTCCTCCAGTTTCACGTGTGATTGGGATACTTCCATATTTGAGTGCTATAAGTTGACCTATACCACAAGGTTCAAATAATGATGGCATCAAAAACATATCTGAAGCAGCATATATTTGTTGTGCTAGGACTTCATCAAAAATGATGTTTGTCGATATTCTACTTGGATAAATAGAAGCATAATACTGAAATATATCCTCATAATATTCATCACCATTACCAAGTAATACTATTTGAATAGGAAGGCTAAGGAGTTCTTGTAATTTCTCAACAATTAGATCTAAACCCTTTTGTTTCACAAGTCTTGTAACAATTCCTATCATTGGTATACCCTCAGTTACTGGAAACCCTAGTTTTGCCTGAAGTTTTAATTTATTTTTAACCTTTTGTTTTATATTTTTAATATCGTAATTATATAATATTTTTTTATCAACTTTAGGACTATAGATTTCATAATCTATACCATTTACTATTCCATATAAGTTACTTGACCTTGAAGATAATAATCCATCTAGTCTTTCTCCATAAAAAGGAGTTTGAATTTCTTTTGCATATGTCTTGCTTACTGTAGTTACAGCGTCTGAGAATACAATTCCACCTTTCATGAAAGAGACAGAGTCATAAAATTTCATTTCATTTTCGTTAAAATACTTCCAGTCTAAATTTAGTAAATCACCTAATACTTCTTTTGGAAATATTCCTTGATATTGCAAATTGTGTATAGTGAATACACTCTTTATTTTATTATACAGATCGTCCTCACTATACTTGTCTTTAAGGAGTATTGGTACAGGACCACATTGCCAATCATTACAATGAATTATATCCGGTTTAAAATCTCCCATGTATCTTATAGCTTCAAGGACTGCTTTAGAAAAATAAGCAAACCTTTCACCGTCATCATAATCCCCATAAATGTTAGGTCTTTTAAAATAATACTCATTATCTACAAAATAATAAGGAACTCCATCGTACATTAAATGTTCTAATCCACAATACTTATTTCTCCATCCAACCTCTACATTAAAAGAAGCTATGTTCTCCATACAACTTCTAAATGATAAAGGAATGTTACTATATTTAGGTATAATTACTCTTGCATCTATTCCGATTTTTCTTAAAGCCTTAGGTAACGCATATGCCACATCCCCAAGACCTCCAGTTTTTATAAAAGGATAAGCTTCCGACGCCACAAATAATACTTTCATATAAACCCCCCACTTTAAACAAACAAACAACATATTATTGTAGTTATTTGTTTGTCTCTTAAATTTAATGTTTTTATGTTCTAAATTTTTTCTCTATAACAACTGGAAACTCTTCATCACCCTCAAGTACTGTATTCTCACTTATAACAGTATTTTTATCAATTATAACGTTAGTGAGTTTACATCCTTTTTTTATTTCGCAATTCTGAAATATTATGCAATTTTTAAGAACAGCACCAGCCTCAACAGTAACCCTTCTTGAAATTACACTTCTCTCTATTTTCCCTTTCAAAATACATCCATTTGAAATCAAACAATTATTAACTTCTGACCCGTTAAAATATTTAGTAGGAGCTTCATCCTTACTTTTTGTATATATTAACCCATTGTTAAAAAATAATTCCTTGGTTATTTTAGCATTTAACATATCCATACTGGTCTTGTAATAATTCTGAATCGAATTTACGCATTGAAGGTAACCCTTAAACTCATATGCATTTACGTTATATTTTGATACTTCATTATATATAGCCGTCTTTATTGAATTATAACTCCCTGTCTGAATACACCTGTTTACAATATTTATAAGAGTCGTCTTTTTCATTATAAACATTTCCATTGATATATTTAATTTTTCCTCTGAACCTATGTTTTTACCAATGCTCAAAACTTTGTTATCTTCATTAATATATAATGTACTACAATTTACATAATGTTTTTTCCCGTTATTTGTTTTTTTGTATATTAAAGTTATGTCACTACCGGACTGCTCATGGTACTTAGCTGCCTCATTATAATTCATGTTACATATCATATATGAAGAAGATATTATTACATATTCTTGCTTAGTTCTATATATATATTCCATATTGCTACTTAATACGTCTATATCCCTTAATTGAGATCTTTCTGATGTAAGATTAAATACAAATAATCCATTTAGTTTTCTATCTAAATCCCAAGGTTTCCCTGAACCTACATGGTCAACTAAAGACCTAGATTTTGTGTTTGTAAATATACCTATATTATGAATACCCGAATTAACCATATTTGAAAGCACAAAGTCAATGATTCTATATCTTCCACCTATTGGTATAGATGCTATAGGTCTTGATTTTGTAAGACTTTTAATATTATCTTCTTGTTCATTTAACATTAACATTCCTATATAGTTTTTAAGCATTTTAACACCTCCTTAATTTTATAATTTACTTACTACCTTTAAATCAGCTTTAATTTCACGTCCCTTTTCTATAACAATAATATCTCGACCATTGCCAATATATGAGTTACGTCTTATAACAACATCGCTTCCTATAATCGCTTTATCTATAACCACATTATTTCCTATTTTAGTATTAGGTAAAATAACTGAATTAGATATCTTAGATCCTTTTCCAACATGTACATCTTGAAAAAGAACACAATTATTTACTTCACCAAGGACCGTACAGCCCTCATTAAGCATTGCATTATTTATAATTGCATCAGGTCCTATATATTGTGGTGGAAGCATTGGATTAACTGTATATATTCTCCATTTATCGTCGTGTATGTCAAGTTTATTATCATCAGATAATAAGTCCATATTAGCCGACCAAAAACTTTCAATAGTACCAACATCTCTCCAATATCCTTTAAAATGATATGCGAACAATTTCTGTTCATTATTTAACATTTTTGGTATTATATTTTTACCAAAATCATTACTAGATATTTCATCACGGTTATCATCTTTTAAAAGTTGCTTAAGTACTGGCCAACTAAAAATATAAACTCCCATAGAGGCCAAATTACTTTTAGGATCTTTTGGTTTTTCTTCAAATTCAAATATGCTACCATCATCAAGGGTATTCATTATTCCAAATCTACTACACTCATCCCTTGGTACTTCTATTACCGCAATAGTGGCATCGCCACCCTTTTCTTTGTGATAATCTAACATTTTTGAATAATCCATTTTATAAATATGGTCTCCTGATAAAATAAGAACATATTCTGGGTCAAAGCTATCAATATAATTTGTATTTTGGAATATAGCATCAGCTGTCCCTTTGTACCAATTACCACCATCTTCACTTTGATAAGGTGGAAGAAGACTCACCCCTCCATTTCTTCTATCTAAATCCCAAGGAGCGCCTATTCCTATATGAGAGTTCAGTGCCAATGGTTGGTATTGAGTGAGAACCCCTACTGTGTCAATATCAGAATTAGAACAATTACTTAAAGAAAAATCTATAATTCTATATTTCCCTCCGAATGGTACTGCAGGTTTTGCCGTCATTTTCGTTAATTGCTTTAGTCTTGATCCCTGACCTCCTGCGAGTATCATAGCTATCATCTCTTTTTTAACCATTCTAATCTTCCCCCTTTTATACTTAAGCTATCGTGCCCTAATATATACTTGCTTTTAATAAAACGTCCTGCTTTTCTTTTTTTATAAAAACTATAGATAATGCTGGCAGAGTAATATTTATACAATAAGGTTTATTATTCCATTTTTCAAAAATAGGCAATATAATTTTATTGTTTAACTTATCATTACCACCAAACATACTGTTATCACTATTAAATACTTCCACGTAATTTACTAATTCAGGAACACCGACTTTATATATCCCATAAGAAACCGGTGAAAAATTACAAACTACTATTAAATAATCATCCCTGTCATGCCCTATCCTTGCGAAGGAAATTACACTTTGATTCGAATTATTAGGATCAATCCAATCAAATCCATCACTAGTGTGATCCTTTTGCCATAGAGCTTTTTCGTCTTTATAAAATTCATTTAAAGCTTTAGTATATCGCTGGAGCTTTTTATGTTTAGGATAATCTAGTAGAAGCCAATCCAAACCATTATTAGGATTCCATTCAATAAACTGACCGAATTCACCTCCCATAAATAATAATTTTTTACCAGGGTGTGCCATCGTATACCCATAAAAAAGTCTTAAGCTTGAAAATTTATCATCATAACCCCCTGGCATCTTACTTAATAGCGACTTCTTGCAATGAACCACTTCATCATGTGATAAAGGCAATATATAATTTTCAGAAAAAGCATACATTAATGAGAATGTTATTAACCCATGTTGAGCTTTCTTTTCATTACTATTAAGTTGCATATATTTTAGCATGTCATTCATCCAGCCCATATTCCACTTATAGTTAAATCCAAGTCCGTTAGTACTCGTGGGTGCACTTACTCCCTTCCATGCTGTAGATTCCTCTGCAACCATTAAGACATTTGGATAATTTCTAAATATAGTCTCATTTAACTCTTTTATAAATGAGACAGCTTCTAAATTTTCATTGGTTCCATTAGAATTTTTAAGATCCATATCATGCCTTGTCCCGTAATCTAGATACAACATGTTAGAAACGGCATCCACTCTCATTCCATCAATATGATATAATTCAAACCAGAACATTGCGTTTGAAATAAGAAACTCACGAACCTCAACTTTTCCAAGATCAAAGTTTGCGCTGCCCCAATCATAATTTTCACCAAGCTCTGGATTATCATATTGATACAAATTCGTTCCATCAAATTTGTAAAGCCCATGTTCGTCTTTGCAAAAGTGTCCTGGAACCCAGTCCAATATAATTCCTATGTTCTTTTCGTGGAACTTATTTACAAGGTACATAAATTCTTTTGGACTTCCAAATCTACTAGTCAAAGAAAAATAACCTGTAGTTTGATATCCCCAGGAATCATCTAATGGATGTTCCGTCACAGGGAGCAATTCTATATGGGTATATCCCATGTATACTACATAACTAAGAAGCTTGTCTGCAATTTCCATATATGAATAAAATCTATTCTCATGGCCACGATCCCATGAACCAAGATGCACTTCATATATGTTTATGGGCATATCGTATGGCTTTCTTTTTTCCCTATGCATCATCCAATTCTTATCATTCCACAAGTATTCTTTTAGATCCGTTACAATTGATGCGGTATTAGGTCTTACCTCAGAAAAATATCCATATGGATCAGCCTTAAAAAGTACTTTTCCATCATTTGTTATTATTTTATATTTATATAAATCACCATCTTTGATCTCTTCGATAAAAATATTAAAGAAACCTGATTTTTCTATATTTTTCATGGAATGCGTGCACCCATCCCAATTATTAAAATCTCCGACCACCATGACTTCTTTTGCATTTGGTGCCCATACTGAAAATTCAGCTCCCCTTTCTCCATTTTTTATTTTAAGTTTACATCCCATAAATTTGTAACTATTAAATTCATGTCTATGAGATAAGAAATCTTCTACGTTATTCATATCTCCCCCCTCAAAACCTAAACAAATTATAATTTATACGAATGTGATTTGATTCCTATAATAGTTAACACATCAATAAAGTATAACTGTCCTGTTGTTAAATTATTGTCAAACGAAAATTTACTTCAATATGTTTTTATTGTCTTAAAATACTTTTAATAACATATTTTCAACATATTTAAAATTATAACATATAAATTGGTGAATGTGTGGTAAAAATTGGAATTATATTTTTAAATAATTAGATAATTAATTATTTTTACTAATGTGAAAATTGAAATCGTTTAGATAATAGAGTAGTTTTTATTATTTAAGCACATTTAAATACCTAACAAAATCAATTAAATGTCATTTATTTAAATATGCCTTTTATGTGTTTTCTATATATTTTTATATATTATTCCTACATATTATTAATATAACATTAATATAACATTAATCATTAGAAATATCCATACCATAAAATATTTCTTTCATTTCTTTTTCAAGTTTTGCAACAATACTCGCTTTTTCATCCTCATTTAAATCTTCTTGTTTAATCTCAAACAAATAATTATCAAGTTCAAAGTCATTTAATATCATTTTTGTATGAAATATATTTGATTGATATATATTCATATCCATTAAGGTATATCTATCAATTGTTTCTTTAGCAATATAATTTTGTATAGAATTAATTTCATGATCTATAAAATGTTTTTTACCATCCATATCGCGAGTAAACCCACGAACTTTATAGTCAATAGTAATAATATCTGAATCAAAACTATCTATTAAATAATTTAGAGCTTTTAATGGTGAAATTTCACCACAAGTGGCTACATCTATATCAACTCTAAAAGTACTTATATCATTTTGAGGATGACTTTCAGGATAAGTATGAACTGTTACATGACTTTTATCTAAATGCCCTACAATATTCTCCCTAATTGGAGTTAGAATTCCCCTATTACAAGAAGGGTCTACCACATATAGTGGAATTTCTTCCTCTGAAATAAGTAATGTTACACTTGCTCCTTGTGGATCATAATCCTGCTTTGCAATATTTAATACACTAGCACCTATCATTTTCGTAACATCAGTGAGAATTTTTGTTAACCTCTCAGCATTATATTGTTCATCAATATATTCTATATATTTCTTTCGATCCTCAGTTGTTTTTGTATAACAAACATCATAAATATTAAAACTCAATGATTTTGTTAGGTTGTTAAATCCATATAGTTTTATTTTGTTTTTGTCATTTTTAGCCAACTTTATTCCCCATTTCTTTTAGTCTTTTTATGAAAAATTATATGACTTTTTACTTCATTACAAAATCATATATTTGTCATCCATAACCATTCTATATAATAAATTGCTTGAAGTATATACTTTTTAACATTATAATCATTTATAATAGTAACATATAAAATTTTTATGTTTATTATTACTATTCCCAATATAACATGAGTATGAATATATCCATGTGCAATATTTGTAATTTTACACATTTATACATCATTAGAATCGGAGGTATTAATACAATGAAAAAACTAAAAGTCGGATTATTAGGTGGAACTGGATTTGTTGGTCAACGTCTTGTTACACTACTTGAAAATCACCCTTATTTTGAAATAGCTGTTATTGCTGCTAGTGAGAACTCTGTGGGTAAAACTTATTTTGACGCAGTAAATAAAAGATGGAAATTGGATGTTCCAATGCCTGAAAACGTCAAGAATATAGTAATAAAAAACATAAACGAAGTAGATTTAATAAGCAGCGAGGTAGATTTCGTCTTTTGCGCTGTTAATATGCCAGCAAATGAAATAAGAGCAATTGAAGAAAGTTATGCCAAAGCTGAAACTCCTGTAATTTCAAATAACTCTGCACATCGAAGTACTCCAGATGTTCCAATGGTTATTCCAGAAATAAATGCAGACCATTTTAAATTAATCGATGTACAACGCAGGAGACTCGGAACTAAGAGAGGTTTTATTGCTGTAAAACCAAACTGCTCAATCCAAAGTTATGTCCCTGCTATAAGTGCTCTTCTAGAATACAAACCTACAAAAATATTAGTTTGCACATATCAAGCTATATCTGGATCAGGTAAAATTTTCTCAGACTGGCCAGAAATTATTGATAATGTTATCCCATATATAGGTGGCGAAGAAGAAAAGAGTGAACAGGAACCTCTAAAAATTTGGGGTCATATAGAAAATGATAAAGTATTTAATGCAAAGGCACCTATAATTTCAACTCAATGCATACGTGTCCCTGTGGCTGATGGTCACTTAGCTGCTGTATTTGTTTCCTTTGAAAAGAAACCATCAAAAGAAACTATTTTAGAAAAATGGGCAACTTACAAAGGAAAACCTCAAGATTTGAATCTTCCAAATGCTCCTGAGCAGTTTTTAACATACTTTGAGGAAAATGATAGACCTCAAACAAGACTCGATAGAAATATTGAAAAAGGTATGGGAATATCACTCGGTAGACTACGAGAAGACAAAATATTTGATTATAAATTTGTTTGTTTATCCCACAACACTCTACGTGGTGCAGCCGGCGGTGCAGTTTTATCTGCTGAGCTCCTAATGAATGAAGGGTACCTAACTTCTAAATAAAAAGTGTAATCCTATGAACTTCCTCCTGCGTGACTCCAATAAGAGTTTGAAACATGAAATGCCATTAAGAAATTCTAATCTTTTACAAGTAAAAATTCTCTATCGCTCACATTCGGCTTTCAGCCGGTTCGCTAGACTGCCATGCTGGCAGTCTCACGAGAATTTTTACTTGTAAAAGAAGAATTTTAAATGGGATTTCAATTGTTTCTGCACTTCTTATCGGAGTCACTTTCGGAGTAAGTTCATTTTATTATGTATTGCTATATTTAGAAGAATGAGCTCTTCCGTTCCGGTGGAACGGAAATCGTATTGTAGAAAAACATAGTAGCAAAACATAATAGTAAAATATGAATTTTTAAAAACAATAGTTGGGAAAAGCTGAGGACTATCGGCTCAGGTTCGATAGGATGTCCGATGGTATGTATTTTAGAAATAAAAGATAAGTGGAAGGGTATGTTAAACCTTCTGCTTATCTTTTTTATTTTACGCATTTAAGAATATCCTAAGTTTTGAGTTTACTTTAATTCGGATTATAAAAAAAACTATACTTTTATACATCATTTTTCACTTTACACATTAGTTTTGGATACTTTACTTTATAAAAATATTAATATCTTCAATAATATAAGGTTATATATAACTATATATGGGTAAAATTAATACATATGAATAATTAAAATAAATAAAGCCGGGGTAATAAATGAAAAATGAAGCTATTTCTGAAAGACAAGCAACTATATTAATAATACTTTTTTTACTTGGAAATTCTCTTTTGATAGGATCTGGCACTCAAGCAAAACAAGATGCTTGGATAGCAGTAATTATTGCTATTCCCTTTTCTATTATATTGGTACTTATGTTTTCTAAAATTTTATCTTTATATCCTGGAAAGGATTTATTTGATATACTTCCGCTAGTCATGGGGAAGTATATTGGAAACCTATTAAGTATACTAATGATATGGTTTTTCTTTCATGATGCAGCCTTAATCTTTAAAATCATAGCAGAATTTACTAATACTTTAGTATTCGCTGATACACCTGTGGTAGTACCAATGATTTTTTTTGCTATGCTAATTATATGGAGTTTAAAAGCAGGCATTAAAGTCCTAGGACGATGGGCTGAATTCTTTAGTTGGGTTATAATTTCAATAGTTCTAATTGTACCTTTATTATCAATTTCACAAATGGATATTAACAGATTAAAACCAATACTAAACAATGGTGTAACTCCCTTGTTAAAAGGTGTTTTTTCAAGTTTTACTTATCCCTTTGGCCAAATCGTAGTTTTTACAACAATATTTTCAAATATATCTAAAGTAAAAAATTACAAAAAAAGCTTTATAGTAGGTATACTCATAGGTGGAGGACTTATAACCTTAACAGTGTTAAGAAATATTTTAGTATTGAGTAATGATACCATATCTAGAGAATACTTTCCGTCTAGCATGGCAGTAGGCATTATTCGTCTAGGTCTTCTTCAAAGACTTGAATTAACAGTAATTATAGTGTTTTTAGTGTGTGCCTTTATTAAGGTAAGTATAGCTACTTTTGCAGTTTGTAATGGAATTTCAAAGGTTCTCGGGTTTGATGATTACAAATTCATTGCAACACCTATAGTTTTCCTAATGTTAAACTTTTCTTTTTTTGTTACCAAAAGCACCATGGAATCGCATTTCTGGATTTCAAATATATGGCAATATTATTCTTTTCCTTTTGAAGTTATAATCCCTTTTGTTGTCTTTATTGTGGCGGAGATTAGGAGTAAAAGACCTAAAGTGTTATAGCCCAATAATCATAAAAAACTATATTGGTCATGGAGAAGGAAGATTGAATCCACAAGTTTTAATCTTTTATTATAAACATCTGATTACAAATTTTTCGTCCTGATTCAGTTTTGAAAATTTTGTTATAAGTATTTTGTATAGTCTCTTTATCATTTTCATTTTCATATAAATTCACAAGGAAGTCAGCCTCTACTAAAATCTGATAATCAATCCCATCAATATTTGAATAAGTATGGTGGTGAGCTACCAAATAGCTTACCCTCTCAATTACCTCCTTCTTAAATTCAAGTCTATTTAATAATTTTTCTGCATAAATAGGGCCTTCCTGTTCCTGAAGCTTGCCATTACTTTTTCCATATTTTTTCATAGAAACATTAATCCCTATATCATGAACAATAGCTGCCACCTCTAAAATTTCCATATTATTCGATGAAATTTTCTCCATGCTACCAATTAGCTTAGCAAACTCATGTACCTTTATAAAATGTTGAATTAACTCTGGCGCGCCTTCATCGAATTTAAACATTTCTAAAATTAAATTGCTAATTTTATTCATACTAATACTCCTTAAAAATATAAAATATTATTTCTCATTATTACTTGAAAAAAGTTGTTGCAATAAATCAAGGTATTTCTCTGGATAAATTAGGCTAATTTCTCCATGTCGACTTTTTCCAATTACCTTTAAAAAACTACCGTTAATAGTTTCATGAAGTAGAGATGCTGATTTTTTCATTATTGATAATTCCTTTTCACCAACTAATATTAATACTTTTGCTTTTGTATTACACAAAGTCAAAGGCATTGGATAATTCCCATTACTTTTAGTAATATTAATTAGTGATTCCTTCGTAATTTTTGAGCTTTCTTCATAATAAGTCTCAAACAAATTATCTGGCACGTTTAACGATTTAGCTTGTAGCTTTGCAAACCACCTTTTTTTTAGTAACCCATAACAAATATTATACATTGGTACAGTTAATGAGCATGCAAGTTTCATAGGATAAACTAAGGCACTTTCTATAACAGCGTTATCCGTAATATCTTTTTCTCTAGATAGTATTTCAACAGTTATTTGAGCACCGATAGATAAACCACATATTGCAAAAACTTTCCCATTACAATTATCTTTTATATATTTAATAACCTGCTCACCTGATTTTTTTATACTTACAAAAGGGGTATCAAAAGCATCACCTTGTCCATCAATAATAGGTGTTACAACATAATATTTTTTTTGTAAAACCTCAATTTGTGGTTTCCATGACCACCAAGACAATCCACCCCCATGGAGAAAAATAATAACAGGCATACTTTTATTTCCGAATTCTTTAAATATCATGTACCTCTACCCTCCATAGATTATCCCCATTTTATATACCATCGCTCTTAGGTTTTTATTAAGATACTACATAATAGTATAACTTACTCCAGAAGTGACTTGAAATAAGAAGAGCAGAAACAATTGAAATTCCATTTAGAAATTCTTCTTTTGCAAATAAAAATTCTCGTAAGCCTGACAGGAAGTCAGGCTAGCAAACCTGAGCCAGGACGGCGAATGTGAACGATAGAGAATTTTCTATTTGCAAAATATTAGAATTTCTTAATGTAATTTCATGTTTCAAGCTCTTATTTCAAGTCACGCAGGAGAATGTTATAGGTGTCACACTTTTTTATTGCTTTCTTCCAGTTACCACAAATATCGGGTTATTAGCCATTAACATATAACTCTTTCCTTTTGTTCTACTTACTTGAATTTGTACACATTCTACTTCATATTTTAACTTTTTTAAAGCTTCCATAGCCTTGTATACGTTATTTATAGTTATAAAGTTTAAAACAATATTTTTGCCATTTTTTAGTTTATCTCCATACTTTTCAATAATGTCAGCTATATTTCCACCACTTCCGCCCACAAATATAGCGTCAAATTCTCCTATTATGTTTGACGCTATCTCCATAGCCTCGAAATTTATTATTTCTAAGTTACTTGTCTTAAACTTTTCTTTATTTTGTTTTAAAACCTCTAACGCATCATTATCTTTTTCTATAGCTATAACTTTACCATTTTTACATATCTGCGCTATCTGAATACTTACAGATCCTGTTCCAGCGCCAATATCTATAACTCTATAATTATCTTCAAGTTCTAGCTTTACTACACTTAATATTCTTACTTCTTCCTTAGTCATTGGGCAATTGCCACGTATAAATTCATCGTCTTTAATAAACCTCATATTTTTGGACCTCCTGATTTATTCCACTACAATATATATTTCTATTATACAACAGAAGCGTATATTTCAGAAATCTTCTTTTAGTTTATACGGAATTTAATTTTTTACTTTTCACTATGTTTTACAAACTCCGCTTCCCCAGCCTCTTTATCCGTAACTTGCTTTATTTGCCTAGCTAATCTTCCACCACAGTTTCTACAAAAATTATCAGTTATATTGTTCACTTCACCGCAGTTCCAACAATACGTAATTTCATTAACGTTGTTTTCTTGATGTGGCTTTTTTCTTTGCTTGTTTTGAATTATCCCTTGTTTGTTAAACAACTCTACCACCCTATTTTTAAAACTAACGACACTTTCTGATTTAAAAAAATATTTCAATGCTATAAATGAAATGAATCCTGTAATTACTGTATCAATTAATACAATAGGTAAATTATCTGCAGAAGAAGGTATCATTATTATCATTACTAATTTCGAGATTGTAACAAATGAGAAAGCTATAGCAATGGCATTATATTTTTTCCTTGCAAAACATAAGATGCCTATAACTAGTAATAATGAAATATTACCATCTCTTAGTCCACTCGCCATGAATAAAGGATATATAATTACTATGAAGCTTACAAGGTATAAAATATATTCAACAAATGGCATTATATATTTTAGAGTTTTAATGGAATATAATGCTCCCTCAAGATTCACTGATACTTCATTCAATGTTAGTCCATTTGCTTTTTCCATAACAATTAAATTTTCTATTTCAATTTTATTTTTAACCTTTTCAAAAAAATTGCTACTTGATTTCATTGATGAGTCCTTTATTGATGAAACAATTAGCGTGTTATTTTGTGAGTTATCTTCATTTACAATACTAATTTTCTTATTTGTTGCAAATTGCAATATCATTCCAAATATAGCAAACAAAATACCTATAATTATACTAGTTGCAAAACTGCTTATGTCTAATATTTTAGCTAAACTTATTCCCGCAATTAATCCACCTGATAAACTTGTGGAAACAATTATTACTGGTCTTACATAAAAAACACTTAATACTCCTAAAACCAATGCCATAATAATTCCTAATGTAACCGCCTGTGTAATTACATATCCTAATAAAAATCCCATAAACCCACAGAGTATAAAAATACCTACTTTATACAATTTAAATGTTATAAATGCGCCTAGCAAAGCAGATAGTATAACAATTAACATCGCCATACCTGCATTGAACGAGCTAGTATTAATAACTACTCCACCCATTATTCCAAATATAAAAAAGCCACAAACAGTAACCCAAAACTTAAACAGCTTATACCCTAAGAAACATTGTAAGAATGTAAATAAAAACGTTACGACTGCAATAATCCTTATACATTCGCTAGCAAAACCACTGATTCCAGTGGGATCTTCTACCATAGAATTAAGCTGTTGTAAAACAGCCAAAAATCCAGATATTCGCATAAAACCACTCCTTTTGTAATAATTTTGCATATGGTATATGAGATTATTTTTATATCACAATTTGTTTTCTCTTAATAGCGTATTCAACTTAATAAGCATATATTTATAACTTTTGGGAAAATCAATAATTAAATCATCTCCTGGGTCGCTGCAATATTAAATAACCTATGTTTATTAAAAAAGTGCTCAAGCGATTTAAAATTAATCACTTGAGCACTTTTTCAGAAAAAATGAAACATCAAATAAGGTTATTCTTAACCTCTTATAATTCAAAACTCTTAAATGCCTCTAAGAATGATTCAATATCCTTATCCGTATGTTTAGTGCATAAGAATATTGCTTCAAATTGAGAAGGTGCAATATTTATCCCACTTTTTATCATGTGTTCAAAATATCTTGCAAATAATTTTGCATCACAAGTTTTAGCATCCTCAAAATTTTTAACTTCACTCTTCTTTGTAAAGAAAGCTGTAATCATTGAACCACATCTATTGACTACCATAGGTATACCTTTTTCTTTTGCAATTTCTAGTAATCCCTTTTGAAGTTTTTGTGATAGCTTTTCCATGTTTTCATATACACTTGGATTGTTATAAAGCTTAGTTAAACTTGCATAACCTGCTGCCATTACAACTGGATTTCCAGACATTGTACCAGCTTGATAAACTGGTCCTATAGGTGATAACATCTCCATTATTTCTTTTTTACCACCATAAGCACCACAAGGAAGTCCACCTCCCATGATTTTTGCATAAGTAATTAAATCAGGATAGATTCCATATATACTTTGTGCACCTTTGTATGCTACTCTAAATCCACTCATTACTTCGTCAAAAATAAGTAGACTCTTATATTTATCACATATTTTTCGAAGTTCTAATAAAAACTCTTTCTCTGCTGGAATAACTCCCATATTACCTGCTACTGGCTCAATAATTACGCAAGCGATATCATCACTATATTTCTCAAACAAAACTTTTACACTTTCTATATCATTGTAATTTGCTATTAATGTATTTACAATACTTTCTTTAGGAACCCCTGCAGAACCTGGTATTCCCTCAGTAAGCACTCCTGAACCTGCTTCGACTAAAAATCCACCAGCATGTCCGTGATAACATCCTGCAAATTTAATCATTTTATTCTTTTTTGTATAACCTCTTGCAAGTTTTACTGCACTCATAGTAGCTTCTGTACCTGAATTAACCATTCGAATCATCTCTACGCTGTCTACAGTTGAGCAAATATGTTTTGCAAGTTTTAGTTCTATCTCTGTTGGTGCACCAAAAGCAATCGACTCTGCCGCAGTTTTTTGTATAGCTTTTACTACATCATCATCACAATGCCCAAGTATCATAGGACCCCAAGCACATACAAAATCTATATATTTATTACCATCTTCGTCATAAATGTAAGCACCCTTACCTTTTTTAATAATCGGAGGAGTTACAGCTACATCTTTATATGCTCTTACTGGGCTATTAACACCACCAGGCATATAGTTCTTTGATTCATTAAATATATCTAAATTTCTCATAGTAATTTCCTCTTTTCTAAATATTTGATTTTAGTACTTTACTTTCCATAGATATTTAGGACTCAATTATCTACAACATATTGCAAACCTCAAGTTCACAATTACTCTTTAAGCCACTTACATAAATCAATTGCATAATAAGTAATTATCATATCTGCTCCTGCTCTTTTCATAGATAAATGCATTTCCATAGCTATAGCTTTTTCATCAATAAAGCCCATCTTTGCAGCAGCTTTTACCATGGCAAATTCTCCACTAACACTATAAGCAGCTACTGGCACATCATGTCTATCCCTAGCCCATCTTACTACATCTAAATATGATAACGCTGGTTTTACCATTATTATATCTGCGCCCTCTTCAATGTCAGCATCTATTTCTCTCATGGCTTCTCTTATGTTTGCTGGATCCATTTGATAAGCTTTTCTGTCTCCAAATTGTGGCGTTGAATTAGCCGCTTCTCTAAAAGGACCATAAAATGCTGAAGAGTATTTTGCACTATAAGCCATTATTAATACATCTTTATATCCGTTACTATCTAAAAGTTCTCTTATTGCAGCAACATGTCCATCCATCATATCAGATGGCGCTACCATATCAGCTCCAGATCGAGCGTGAGATAATGCTATTTCTGCTATATATTTTAGACTCTTATCGTTGTCAACCTTTGTTCCCTCTAATATTCCACAATGTCCATGACTTGTATATTCACACATACATACATCTGTTATTATAACTAAATCTTTTGATATTGCGCGAACTTTTTTAACTCCTCTTTGAATTATGCCATTTTTATCGTAAGCGCCACACCCTACTTCATCTTTATGATCTGGTAATCCGAATAAAATTACTCCACGCACACCTACTTCGATAACCTCTTCGATAATCTCATGTAGTCTATCTAAAGAAAAATGATAATTTCCTGGCATTGAAGATATCTCTTCCTTGATGTTTTCACCCTCCACTATAAATATGGGAAATATAAAGTCTGATGAAGTTAATACTGTTTCACGTACTAAATCTCTTATATATTTTGTTTCTCTTAATCTTCTATTTCTTTTGAACAAAGTTATCCACTCCTAATTAAATATATTTTAATGTTATCCACAATTTATTATTAATCATCACCTGCGGTGCTGCATTAACGACTTCAGAAGGAAATATATTTTCTCATTAACGTCTCATCTTTATTATAATATAAAATTTTCACTTGAGAAGTTGAGACTAACCTTCTGAAATGTCATTAAGTAATCACAAAATTATTATTACATTTCTAAAAGTTTATTTATAACACCTTCTACGCTATAAACATCACATATAGTTGGGTTCACCTCTACGTCTATTAGTGCTTTTGCAGTTATTGGCCCTATAGCAATTGCTTTTTTAGATTGTATAGTTTCAATTCCTACCATCTTAATCATATTTTTAACTGTTGATGGTGAAGTAAAGACTATTATATCTACGTCTTCAATTTCATTTTCAGATCTCAATTTGCCACAAATAGTTTCATAAGTGAAAACTTCCTCAACAATGCATCCGACATTTCTTAATGCTTCTACTAAATAAGGTCTTGCATCTTTTGATCTAGGTACTAACACCTTGTCATATTCTTTTACATAACCCCTCATTTTATCAAACAAACTCTCAGCAACAAAATGTTCTGCCACAATATCTGGTGTAATGCCTCTGTTTTCAATGGCCTTTGCAGTAGCTGGTCCTATTGCTGCAACTTTAGCTTTAAGTTTTCTAACATCAAATTTGATATCTCTTAAGTAATCAAAAAAGTAATTAACTCCATTTACACTTGTTAATGTTATGAAATCATAACCTGTAAGCCTTTCCTTGCATTTTTCTAAATTAATTGAAGTATCTTTAAATTCGATAGAATTTATTTCAAGCACCTCTGCTCCTAAATCTATCAATTCTTCCCTTAATTCTTTTGCTTGAGCTTTTGACCTAGTTATACAAATATTCTTACCAAATAGCGGTTTCTTCTCATACCAATTAAATTGATCATTAAACTGGATTACTTCTCCTACTACAATAATACAAGGAGACGATATTTCTGCTTCTTGGACCTTGCCTATAATATCTATTAAAGTTCCTACTACCTTTTTTTGCTTCGATGTAGTTCCTCTCATTATTACTGCGCAAGGTGTACTTTTATTTTTTCCATTAAATATAAGATTTTGTGCTATCTTTTCTAAGTTTTTAAATCCCATCATAAACACTAAGGTTCCACCAAGGCTTGCAACTGACTTCCAATCAATCTCTAGTTTTTCTGCACTCATCGCAGTGAATACATGGAAATTTTGAGCTATTCCTCTATGAGTTATAGGTATCCCAGCATAACTTAGTACTGCTATCGGTGAGGTTATTCCTGGTATAACTTCGAATTCAATATTTTCGCTAAGAAGAGCTAAGGCTTCCTCTCCACCTCTTCCAAATACAAATGGATCTCCGCCCTTAATCCTTCCAACAATGTTACCTTCTTTAGCAAGAGTTACTAACATATCATTTATTTCATCCTGAGTTTTATAATGACACCCTGGCTCTTTTCCACAATAATATATTAAACAATCTGCCTTTAGATATTTAAGTATACTAGTACTCGCAAGCCTATCATACATAACCGCTGTACATTTTCCAAGCATTCTTATAGCTTTAAGAGTTATTAACTCCTCATCTCCTGGACCTACTCCCATTAAATAAACCTTTCCCATTCGAATCACTCCTTATTTTTATAAACCTATTTGTTTTCGAGTATATTCTTTGCTAAAGCTTCCCCTAATTTTATATAAGCGTTTTTATCTCCTGATAATTGTTTTTTAACTATTTTTCCATTTACTCTGTACACTCCAGTCATGTGCATAAGGTCATTGTCAAGATAAGCATATGCTCCTATACAATCGTGACAATCTCCATTAAGCGTTGCCATAAAACTTCGCTCAGCATCTACACATATTCTAGCCTCATAACAATCTAATTTTTTAATCATATTTATTTGAGGATGGTTTTTAACCATTTCTATTCCTAGTGCGCCTTGAGCTATTGCTGGCACTATCTCATCTATTGTAAAATAATTAGTAATTATATTTTCCATGCCTAGCCTTTTTAGACCTGCTGCTGCGAGTATTATTCCATCTAGATTTTCCTTTTTTATCTTTGCTATTCTAGTCTGTACATTTCCCCTTATAGGTACAATTTCTATATCTGGTCTTAGAATTTTAATTTGTGTACCCCGTCTTATACTGCTGGTGCCTATTCTTGCGCCCTCATGTAAATCATAAAAGCTGATGTTGTCAAATGCAACAAATGCATCTCTAACATCTTCCCTTACTGGGATTGCAACTATTTCAAACTCTTTCGGCACATCATATGGAACATCTTTCATGCTATGTACTGCCATATCAGCTTTTTGCTCTAGCATTGCAAACTCTATTTCCTTTACAAAAAGTCCTTTACCACCTATTTTATCCAAAGTGACATTTAAAATCTTATCTCCCTTTGTTTCAATTAGCACCTTTCGTGAATCAATATCAAACTTTTCTTTAATCATAGCCATAATCGAATTTGCCTGCACTTGTGCAAGTTCGCTTCTTCTAGTTCCTATATTAATTTTCAAAATTTCGACCTCCTCAAATCCTTACCTGCGCTAATTAATTTTAAATATCAGTTCCATAAAACATTTCTAAGATTATATTTTGGACATCCTTAGTATAGAAAAAAAAGAAATCCTCACTACATACAAAATTCATGATTTCTTTTTTTTCTGCTCGCATCTTAACTATATTTCTAATAGTACAAGTATAATCTATAAAATTCGAATACTCATAAATTTTATCTTCTATAATTTTTGACATAAATAGTGATGTTTTAGGACTACCGCCTTTAGTATGTAATGCAAACTTCATATTAGAAGTATCCCTTTGAACCGGTTTAACTACTAAGCCCTGTGTGAAATCTTCACAGTTTAAATATAACTTACACTTCTCATCACAATAATTTTTTATAGATTCATTTGTAATATTATTATTTGTTGCAATAATTACAATATGGTTAATATCAACATAAGACTCTTTATATTCATCTTTTATTAATTTTATATTAGAAACATCTTTTAACTTATAAAACTTCTTGTTAAATTCTTTCGAAACCACAGTAACATTGCAGCCTTCCTTTGAAAACGTTCCACATTTTATAAAAGCAGCCTCTCCCCCACCAACAATAAGTATGTTAACCTTACTAGATAATAGTGAAATCATGGTATAATTTACTGCTGAAAAATCCTGCTTATTATATCCACGCATTCCTTAGACCTCCCCTTCAAATGTTCCTCCTTTAAAACCTGTATAGCTTTATTTACAAAGGCGTTTGAAGTGCTCTTTAATAAAATCTCTGCTAATTTTTCATTATCTTTTGTCTCTTTTTTATGCTTAAAGGTTGCAAGTCTTTCCTTATATATATCCTCACCATTATGTTTTATCATTTTAATAAAAGGCGACAATTCTTCTATAGTTTTCCACTCTACAAATTCCCTTATGGCTTTATCCACAATATATCTATTATTTTTCATTGAATCCTTACGTATTTTAAAATTTGCATCATGAATATCCCTTATTTTATCTATATCATAAACTTCATATAAAGGATTTCCACTTACTATTTCCTCAATATCTCTTGGCACAGCTAAATCAAACAATAACAAGTGCTTGCTCGGTAACTCATTCAAACGAACCACCGTATGAGGAGCCGTGGTACAAGATATAACACAATCTACCTTTTCATAATGTTTTTGTATATCATTAAAAGGTATTATTTTCACTCGCGGGTCCTCTATATCAACCTTTTGAGCATCTCTAACCGCAATATATAGTGAATCTATTTTTTCTTCTAGTATATATTTTGTAGTTAATTGTCCAACCGTACCATAACCTAATATCATAAAATTTTTATATCCCATATCTATTGCTTTTTTAACTACCATTGATGACGAAGAAACTGGTATTTCACCCGTTTTAGATTTAGTTCTAAAGTTTTTGCCGCAAGCAATAGCATTTTCAAAAAGCCTCTGAAATTCCTTTTTAGTCGCCCCAGAGTCTTTTGCTACTTCATACGCATCCCTAACTTGACCCAAAACTTGATCTTCCCCAAGCAATAGTGAATCAAACCCGCAAACTACCTCCATTAAATGCTGTACTGCTTTTTCTTCCTTATAATTAAATACACACTTTATTAAAGTCTCATCCCAATTTAGTGCATTAAATATTTTCTTAACAATATCTTCATCTTTTGACTTAAAATATATTTCCGTCCGATTACAAGTACTTAAAATAACCGCCTCATCGCAAATATTAACAAGAGCCGCAAGGGACCTTTCTTGACGTTTGGGTATAATTGAAAGTTTTTCTCTAATTTCTATTTTAACATCATGTTTTACCCCTATAAGTTGTATCATTATATCATCTCCAAAAATACTTAACTATTGGTAATACTTCATATTTATTATTTATATATATTGGCACATATTTCGTATATTACACATATTAATGTTATATAAAATAATGATCCATACATTAATTTTATTGTATCCACAATATGTTCCCTACCTAAATCTTTTATTCTATTTCCTATAGTTGGTTTATACATTTTCTCTCCAAAATATACATTTGTTCCACCTAATTGGACTCTCATAGCTCCTGCAACCGCACCTTCAGGATAAGCACAATTAGGACTTTTATGATTTTTTCTATCCCTTATCATTACTTTCATACTATCTAAAATATTTCCCCTAACAATTGGAGCTGCAAGGCAGATTAAAAATCCAGTTAATCTTGCAGGCACATAATTAAACACATCATCTGTTTTTGCTGGAAAGAATCCAATATATTTATATTTTTCATTCATATATCCAAGCATTGAATCCATAGTATTTATACCCTTATACATCATAGCTAGTGGCGCTCCCCCTAGTATTGCATACAATATTGGAGCTATAACACCATCCGCCGTATTCTCCGCAATGGTCTCCACATCTGCTCTAACTATTTCATCCAAGCTAAGGTCTTTAGTATCTCTTCCTACAATATACGACAATTTAATTCTTGCATCATCAATATCATTTTTAACCAAAGCATCATAAACCTTAATGCCCTCCATGTGAAGGCATTTCGTTGCTATTGTTGTCCAAAGCAAAATGATATTAAGAATATTATATACCCAAAAGAACTCTTTGGATATTTTTAAAATTATAAATGGGACTAAAAAACTAGAAAATGCTACTATAACTACAATTACTCCTCCAAATATTTTAATTTGCTTATGAGTATTGCATAACTTTCTACCTAATTTATCTAAGACACTAATAAGTTTGCCTATATAAATCACCGGATGTTTAAACCAATATGGATCTCCAATTAATAAATCTAACAAAATTGCTACTATTAAATCCATTATATTCATTTGAAATAGTATTCCCATTATAATTCCTCACTATCTTATTTTTCTTAAACATTAATTAGTTATTAACTGTCCCCGCCTTTTAGAAACACTAAACACTAATTAGTTGTTAACCGTCCCTACTTTTTTATTCCTATGATCTTATAAATCATATTCATATCTATGTTCTCTCTTACTATATCTGCTAGCTTGTCTATTTCTTTTTCTCTTAGACTCTCATAAGTCTTAGATTTTTTAGGTTTTATAGATTTTTTTATTCTTAATGCATTAATAATAAACTCTCTAAATTCCGTTCCATCAAATACCCCATGAATATACGTACCCATAACATTTCCATCTTCATTAATTGCTCCATCAAAGGATGAATTATGGTTACCTTGCATGGAAGTATTGTCACCGTTTCTATCATATATTTCAAATAGAGGTTTTGCCTTTTCCCCATAACTACATTTACCCATGTGTATTTCATAACCATAAGTCTTAACATTACTAGTTTTCATGTTAAGACTACGGGCCTTTACTCTTGTAGTTATTTTTTCATCTTCAAATAATGTGTCTATGTCTAAAAGCTTCATTCCTTCTACTTTATCAAAACTTCCCTCCACACCATGTGGATCACTTAAACTATTACCTAGCATTTGGTACCCACCACAAATGCCCAATATCGTCCCTTTGCCACTGTACTTCTTAACAGCATCCATAAGTCCTGAATCTCTTAAAGTAATTAAATCATCGATAGTATTTTTGGTTCCAGGGATTATAAGTAAGTCTGGGTTTCCTAATTCCTCTTTAGTTGTTATAAATCTAACTGATACATCTTCCTCTGCCTTTAATGCATCTAAATCTGTAAAATTTGATATATGCGGAAGTTTTATTACTGCTATGTCAATAGGTGCAGTAATTTTCTTATTAAATTCTACTGCGCCATCCTCATCTTCAAGGTCCAATCTAAAGTACGGAACCACCCCTGCACAAGGAATATGTATAATATCCTCAAGCATTGTAAGTCCTGGCTTTAATATTTCTAAATCCCCTCTAAATTTATTTATAATAGTAGCTTTAACCCTTTTTTTCTCATCTTCCTTTAGTAAAAGCATAGTTCCTGCAAGTGATGCAAATACACCACCTTTATCTATATCTCCAGCAAGTATTACGGGGGCATCTATAAGTTCTGCCATTCCCATATTCACTATGTCTCTTTCTCTTAAGTTGATTTCTGCAGGGCTACCTGCTCCCTCCATTACTATAATATCAAACTTCTTTTCTAATTCTTCAAACTGTTTTTTTAACATGTCCTTGAATTTTAGTTTCATATTATGATACTCCATTGCTGTACTATTCCCATAAACCTTTCCATTAACTATAATTTGACACTTTTTATCTGAGGTAGGTTTTAGAAGTATTGGGTTCATAAATACTTCTGGCTCAAGCCCTGCTGCATATGCTTGAAGCACCTGTGCACGTCCCATTTCTTTTCCATCCAATGTGATATAAGAGTTTAATGACATGTTTTGTGACTTGAAAGGACATACTGAAAACCCGTCTTGTTTTAAAATTCTACATAACGCTGTAACTAATATGCTTTTTCCTACAGATGAAGCAGTTCCTTGAACCATTATTTTAGCCATTACTTTTTCTCCCTTCCCCCGTGTTTGTCTTTGCCTTGTATTTTGCTCTATTAAAAAAAAACAGCAAGCTATCACACCTGCTGTGGACTTACACCACTTGAAAATATTATATCACATTTTAACAGTCGCATTTAGCAATTTTTTTTATAAATTAATGTCTTTAATGTATATGATTAATCATTATTAATCTTATCCTTGGAATTTATTATATCAAAAAGCTCTTTTTTATTTCTAGGTACAGCTGCATCTGAATCAATTTTCCCACTACTTCGAAGCTGCTCAAAAACTTCAAGAATAAATGGTTTTTCAAGGTAACACTCATGAATTAGTTTATCATCCGAAAAAATTTCATAAGGTGTGCCTTCCCTAGCTATTTCGCCATCTTTAAGCACTATAATATAATCTGACCAAGAATAAGCAAGCTCCACATCATGAGTTGATAATATAACAGTTATTCCTTTCTGATTTAAATCATCAAATATTTTCACAATTTGTTTTGAATGCTTAGGGTCAAGACTTGAAGTAGGCTCATCGAATACTATTATTTCTGGGTTCATAACAAGTATATCTGCAATTGCCACTCTTTTTTTCTGTCCATAACTTAAAAAATGCACTGCCTTATCTTTATAATCATACATACCCACATCCATAAGTGCAGCATCCACCCTACGCCTTACTTCTGTCTCATTTAGCTTTAAGTTCATAGCACCAAATGAAACTTCTTGATATACACTTGCAGAAAATAATTGATTCTCAGGATCCTGAAACACTATGCCTATGTTTTTTCTTAATTCTAATAATGACTTTTGATTATACTTTACTTCATTTCCTTTATAAATTACATTACCTTTAGTTGGTTTTAAAATACCATTAAAGTTCAAGAAAACAGTTGATTTACCTGAACCATTAACCCCAACAAATGATACCTTTTTACCTTTTTCTATTTTTATATTTATATTGTTTAATGCTTTAGTTCCATCTTGATACTTATAACTTAAATTTTTTGTCTCCAATATATATTGACTCATTATATCATCTCCCTGGGGGTCTTAAATTTTACAACCTTGAAATATCTTTACTAAAACATAATATTTTTACTAAAACTTACAATTATTAAAAACACTTCTACTAATATAATTAGGGATATATTTTTGTATGAAGTCACATAATGATTTTCCAATAAATTTATATCTCCATCATAACATCTTGACTCCATAGCCATATAAATATCTTGTGACCTTTTGTACGCACTTAAAAACAATGAAGTAACTAAATTCCCTAATGAATTGAACCCTCTTCTAAATGTTGAATACCCAAGCCTTGAACTCTGAGATATATAAATCATATTAGCAGTATCTAATAATACAAAAATAAATCTATATATAAGACCCATTAGTTCAACAAATAATTTAGGTACTTTAAGTTTTCTAAGCACTGATAAAACTTCAAAAACTGGCGTTGTTAATGTTAAAAAATATAAACAAGAAACTGCTGCTAGTGACTTAAAAAATAATCTTGCTGCAGTTATTAGGCTATCATAAGTACATCCTAATGTAACATTAAAAATACTAAAACTAAATATTAATCCTTTACTACTTGTTGCTACATTTATTGCTATTGTTATAACACCCATTATCAAAAAAACTAATGGTATGGACATTAATTCAATATAATTTTTTAATGGTAATTTTCCCTTAAAAACCGTTATAAAACTCATAAGTAATAATATTATTATAGAGTCAGCTATGTTATTAAGTGATATACATACAATTATTGTAGCCATTGAAAAAATAAATTTTTCCATAGGATTAACATTTTTAAGTTTCGAAATATATGCTAACTTGTCTATAGAAATCAATTTTTCTCACCTTCATTTGTTTCCCCTTTCACTTCTATTTCTGCCCTTGCTTTTGCTTTTCCTTTTGCATACCCAAAGAAAAAACATACAACGCCTGATCCGATAGCCGCCTGTAGTGAAAATAAAAGACTTTCTATTTCAGCGCTTGGCGGTGTCCAGATTGAAGAGAACCAAGGTTTATAATTTGCATCAATTTTTGTTATCTCATTTTTCGCCAAATCATCTGAACCAGTAAAAGCCGCATGTTTTAGAAATAATAGAGGAATAACAGCAATAGCAACAACAAGTACAGCAAGTATCAAATTTTTTTTAAGCATACTATTATTCTTACTTTTTTTATCGATACTCATCTTCACTAATCCTCCTCTGATATAACGTTTAATTCTTTAAGTTCTTCCTTATTATATTTAGTTAAAAGATTAAATACTATAACTGTTAATATCCCCTCACTTATTGCAAGTGGAAGTTGTGTTACTGCAAATATACTCATAAATTTTATAAGCGATGCCACAAACCCTCCTATTTTATCTGGAAATGCAACTGCAAGTTGAAAAGAAGTTGTAACATAGGTCATTAAATCACCAAACATTGCGGCAGAAAATATAGATATTGACATTGAAACATTTAATTTCTTTAAAAGTTTGTATACGCCGTAAGATACTATTGGTCCAACTACAGCCATAGAAAAAGTATTAGCGCCAAGAGTTGTGAGTCCTCCATGTGCAAGAAGTAAGGCTTGAAAAATCAAAACTATTAATCCGAGTACACTCATTACTGTAGGTCCAAATAAAATTGCACCAAGGCCAACCCCTGTTGGATGCGAACAACTTCCTGTAACTGATGGTATTTTAAGTGCTGATAGAACAAATGCAAATGCTCCTACCATTGCAATTAACATCTTAAGTCTTGGATCTATTCTTATTTTTTCCTTTATAGAAAAGTAACCAACAACAATAAATGGTATGCATATTGCACCCCAAGTTATACACCATTTCGGCGGTAAAAATCCTTCCATTATGTGCATTGCGAATACGTTCCTCGGTATAAATAGCAACATCATTAAAACTCCGAGTGTAACTTGGTATTTCTTTAACATAAAAACACCCCCCATATTATTCTATTTGATTTATTTTTTCTTGTGATTTTATTTTAAAATAAAAAAAGCCCTTTAACTGGAGCGTTAAAAGGAAACGATTTAAAATTATGTTTAACCATATAAATCAGTAAACAAATTTCTATTACAAAGCCCTCCCTATCACTCGTAGAGTTTATGGTGCAAAACATAGGCAGATATTCTGACTCAAGAATCATTATTTAAGTACGCCTTCCCCGTTTCCGAGTGACATATTGTACTTAAATTCATCTATTACAGCTACGAGATAGTTCAGGATTTTAACCTGATTCCCTTTTAATTAATCAATTTTAATTAAACCTATATTTTATTATTCAATTTTAATAATAATTTAGTATGATTACTTACAATACAATAATAGCATTATTAATACAAGAAATCAACTACGTAAATTGTCCACATTAATCCATAATTTTATGGAACTAATGTGGACAACTTTGTTAATAACTTTATTTATCTTTTATATGATTTATTAAACTTACTAATTTTCTTTAATTAATCTTGCCCTTAAAAACATAGCTTTCTTACCTATACTTGAAAATTTAGCTTCATATTCCGTAATAACATTTTCTTCAAAACCACTTTTATGAAGATCATATGTTAAAAATAATATTTCAAAACCACATTGTTTAAAATATTCTATAGAGTCTTCAAACAAGTCTGTATCATCTGTTTTGAACCAAACTTCAGATCCAACTTTTAAAAATTTCTTGTAATTTGTTAAGAATTTAGTATGAGTTAATCTTCTTTTATTATGTCGTTCTTTTGGCCAAGGGTTACAGAAATTTATATAAATTCTACTTATCTCATCTTTTGCAAATACATCATCAATAAACATAATGTTTAAAGGCATAAGACGTACATTTATATTTTGCTCTGTCTTAAGCGCACGTACTTCTATCACTTTTCTAAGTGCAAACACTAGTACCTCATCTTTTAAATCTATGCCTACAAAATTAATGTTAGAATTTTGCTTAGATTTTTCTGCAATAAAACTACCCTTACCACATCCAAGCTCCAGATGTATTTCATTTTCATTTTTAAATTCTTCACTCCAATTTCCTTTATGATCATATTGATCTGTTCTTACAATATGGCTGGCCTCTAGTTCCGGCCTAGCCCAATATTTTTTTCTTAAGCGCATATATATTCTCCTTACATTTGTAATAATAACAATTTTTAACTTTATTTTTTTATTAAGTCATGACTTCTTATTGAAGCATTGTAGCGATGTTCATAAAAATATTATATACCCAATTAGCTGGCACTTGCACAATATAAGTGAAAACTGATTGACTACCAGGTAATATAGGTAATATTAACACCATAAATATCAAAAATTGATATCTAGTAAAAGTATCTGACATATTGTAAAAAAACTTTGGAAACAAATCCCTAATTATATGGTATCCATCGAATCCTGGCACTGGAACTAAATTAAGAAAAAATAACATACAATTTATAGATACCGTAATCTTTAATATTTCTATAATAATGGTAAATACCGTACCCTGAACAGGTGAGAATTTCCAAAATAGTACCGTTAAAATTGCAAATATAAACCCTATAATCAAATTTGCAAATGGACCAGCAAATGAAATTTTCAAATCATCCCTATAATAATTTTTATAAGAACTAGGATTTGTTTCAACGGGTTTCGCCCATCCAAATCCCGTTAATATAATCAGAATAAATCCTATTGGATCTATATGCGCAATTGGATTCAGTGTAAGTCTCCCTTGAAATCTAGGAGTTTTATCCCCTAACCTATCCGCTACAATAGCATGTGCATACTCATGGAATGTAAATGCTATTAAAATTGCTGGTATCATTAAAATTTTATACAATATTTGCTGTGTATCCAAACTTACTCCCCCTCACATTCATTTTTTATAAAATCACTGAATATCTAGTATAAACTTTTAATTTCAAATTTCTTAGTAAACAAAAGACTATGCCGAAGGCATAGTCTGGATCCACTTATTACTTGAAAAGTACAAAAGATATTTTGTCATCTACAAGAGATACTACTCCCTTATTATACAATTGGACAAATTTGCCTTTATAGCTAGTTTGAGTTCCAGAATTTATATCTTTTATGATCCCTTTTAACGGATCATTTTGATATATTTTACCACTAGTTGATAGAAGTAAATTTTCTTTAGCACAAGGTATTTGTAAATTAATAGTTTTCCATGTACTAGTATCTTGTGATATTTTACCATAATAAACTTTACTTATTAAATTATCTTTCATTTCTGCAAGATATATATTATCATCATTATCAGATCCAATTAAGGTAAGTTTATCAACATCACCCACACTTATAGCATTACTTTTACTAGTAACATATATTTTATTATACACCGAGCCTTCGTAGACTAATTTATCTTCATGGCGAATCAATGTGATATTACCCACGAGCTTAGGTATTGTATCGACTTTTGACATTGTTCTATCTCTATCGATTCTATAAATGCTACTTTTATTAGCATTGTTTGATACCTTCACGTAAGTAACGCCTGTTAATGGCGCTGTTTGAATATCTTCTACTTTAGGGTTAGTACCACTCCACTCTAATTTTTTTGTTTTTACTTTTTCACCTTTTACTACATCATAAGAATATAATATTAAATCACTAGATTCATCATCACTTTCTTTTTCTACGAAAACCATTCTATTTCTACCTGGAATCCATGAAGCAAAAGAAACGTTACACCCATCTTCTGACTTTATGTTTTTAGTTTTACCAGTCAAACAATTAACAATCACCAATTTTTTATCATCGTAATAAGATATATATTTGGCATCATAAGATACTAATATATTTTCTGCATTTGTTGGTATAGTAATATCAACATCTTTGGCTTTTGTACTTACATCTTCGACAACTTTTTTGGAAACTGCCTTTGAATCAGTAGCTAAAAAATAATGATCAATGTAAAAGAGACCTAAACATTGCAAAGATAAAGATACTACTATCCATATGCTTATTCTTTTCGTCCAACTCATATTTTTTCTCCTTTAACTTCAAAATATCCTATACTTATTTTCTACTCTCTATATACATAATAGAAGGTACTGACCTTTCTCCCAAACTATCTGATGGACTATTTATAACTTCGTCATCATAAAATAATGTAGAAGAAGAACCCCCATCTAAGTTAGTAGCGTTAACAGCTCCATAATCATATAATACATCTTGTGCTTCCTTTAAAGTAGCGCCTACACTTCCTAACTGCCTACCATCAATCACTAAAAATATTATCGCTCCATCTTTTCTTTGAGCTACACATGTTCTAGGTGCAATACCCCAACCACCATCACCACTTTTTATAGTTTTTTCACCACCAACTATAAGTGCTGGTCCAAAAGATACTGCATCAGTTACTCCCTCTTTTTTCATCTCAGAAAGACTATGAGGACCAACTAATAATTTTCCTGAACTAGTCATTGCTACAACTTCTGTTTTTTTATCTACATCTGTTATATCATTACTAACAATTTTTCCCCGGCCCATTATAATTCCAGTTGGATTTGCTCCTGTTCCTATTCCTGTGTTTTTCGATCCACTATCTCCATCGTTAAATCCACCACCATTGATTGCCGCAATTGCATTGTTATCCTTTGCAATATCACTAGTTAGTTGCCCTTCCTTACCAATCATACTACTACTCCCAACTTTTAACCTAGTTGGATCATTAATTATTAATATGTAACCTTTAAATTTATTTCCTTTTACATCATATCTTTCTATACTATTATCATTTTTATTTTCTACCTTTACACCATCCAAATTATTTTGAACTAATGTATCCACTGTTTGATCACTCATAATTTTTGCTATTGCTTCTTTAGACAAAAAAGTTGTTGCAAGCCATTGTAATGAATAAGTAGTCATTGCAGCACCTACCACTGTACTCTTCACATTTTTAAAGGGACCATAATAAAGCATAAATGGGCCAGTAATTGTTGTGAAAATCAATTCGAATATTACAAATAACAAAACAAGTGTACTTGTACGTTTTTTGGTTTTTTTACGTTTTTTTATTTTTCTCATACTTCCCATCCTTTTCTTTATTATGTACTTTTATTATGTACTTTTATATTGTACAGTATAATCATATAATTTAATACAACATTTTTATGTTATTTTTGTAAATTAAACTAATATATGATAATTAAATACAAAAGAGAGTATAAAAAGAGTATAAATTTTTATACTCTCTTCTACACAAAAGAAAATATAAAAATTTATACTCTCTTCTATACAAAAGAAAGTATAAATTTTATACTCTCTTTTATAAATACACTTATTATAATTTTTTTGATCCTTCAAATGCTAGAGGGGACCTCTCGCATTCATCATATTTTAAAGTTACCTGATAACATAAATCACTGCCCTTCATTTTTTCGGATGCATAACATAACCCATTTGATCTTTTATCTAGAAAAGGATGATCTATTTGTTCTGGATCACCTATAAGAATCAATTTGGTTCCCTCTCCAGCCCTAGTTATTATTGCTTTTACTTGTTTTGGTGATAAGTTTTGAGCCTCATCTATTATTACCCAATTTTTCACTATTGACCTTCCTCTAAGGTAAGCAACCGCCTCAGTAGTTATAATTCTCCTATCGAATAAGTCTTTTATCTTATCTGATAATTGTTTTTCGTTTTTATAACGCTCTTTTTCATCAGATTCCACAAGTATTTCTAAATTATCGAATATTGGCCTCATAAATGGTGAAATTTTTTCTTGCTCTGTACCAGGTAAAAAACCTATTTCTTCATCCATAGTAACATTGGGCCTGCAAATTAAAATTCTTCTGTACTCTTCACTACCAAAGTGGTGTTCACCACTTTCTTGTAATATCTTTTGAAGCCCTACTGCTAATGAAAATAGTGTTTTAGCAGTTCCGGCTGGCCCTTTAATAATTACAAGCGGTGCATTTACTGAATCAATGCTTAAAGCTTCTAACATAAATCTCTGTCCAACATTTCTTGGTATAACCCCTAAAGGTTTACTGTCTTTATAATAAAGCGGCACTACATTTCTTCCATCATACCTTGCTAATGCAGTTTGTTTTGGATTTTCCGTTGAATGCATTATTAAAAATTGATTTGTGTATAAAAATGGAGTAGTATACTCTTCTAACTCCTCATTATATTCAAGCAATACAGTAGCCTCTATACTTTTTTTACTAAAAAACTCTGCAAGCTTTTCTGGAGACACAAATACCTCTATCCTCCCTGTATACTGATTGTCATACTCTGGCACAAATTTTTCATAATAGTCTTCTACATTAATATCCGCAGCATCCGCCTTTATACGTAGAAATATATCTTTGGTTATGAGCCAAACATCTTCACCTTGCTCCTTAATACCTTTACATACTTGTAATATTCTATTATCAGCTTTTTCTTTACTCCAAGAAGCCGGAATTTCGGTATCATATTGATTCATTTCAACCCTTAATATTCCTCCACTTTCTAAATCAATGCCCTCATTTAATTTCCCATGTTTTCTGAGTTCGTCAATAAGCCTTGCTGAATATCTAGCATTAGCTCCTAAATCACTTTTATCTTTCTTAAAACTATCTAGTTCTTCTAATACTACTTCGGGTATTATTACATCATTATCGCCAAAGGACAATATCGCACTTGGTGAATATAAAATAACATTGGTATCTAGTACATATGTTTTTTTCAAAGTATTAGTTCCCCCTCTCTCTCTATTACTAATATATGTAATTAATTCTATAAATGAATAAAAAACAAAATAAAATTTTACTTTTTATTAATTTTTTATATAATAATTTTGACAAGTAATAGCTTTTATTATATAATAAGTTCTATATTATATAATAATATTATAGGATGGTGTATATGGAGAACATTACAACAGTTTTTAAAGAAAAAAAATTAAAGCTTACACCTCAACGCATTGCTGTCTACAAATTTTTACAATCTACAAAAGAACATCCTTCAGCTGAAATAATTTACAAAGCTCTACAACCAACATATCCTACTATGAGTTTGGCTACAGTTTATAAAGCATTAAAAACTCTTATAAGCGTTGAACTGATTATAGAACTTAATGTTGGTGAAGGTAATTTTAGATATGATTGTAATATGCTACCTCACCCTCACATACAATGCGTAAATTGTGGTAAAGTTGATGACATAGAAGGTATAAGTTTTTCAAATGTACTCGAAGATGTAAAACAATATACTAATTACGAGGTATTAGCTACTAAACTTTATTTTTATGGTTTATGTGAAGATTGCAAGAAATAAATTATTAAATAAAAAGAAGTATGAATTAAAATTCATACTTCAGACTGTTGACAAACATAAAATGTAAAACACTCTAATTTAAAATTGGAGTGTTTTTTTTCATATTCAAAAAGGATTTTACAACATCAATGTCGAATATATATAGTATACAAACTTTATAATTCGGAGGGTTTAGTTATGATTAATGAAAAGAACTTCACACAACAAAAATTAGAAATGGTATATTTAGAGGATTTAGTTCCTAAAGACCATATTCTCAGAAATATAGATAAATACATGGATTTCTCTTTCATAAGAGAATTGACTCAAAAATATTATTGTTTAGATAATGGAAGACCTGGCGTAGATCCTATTTTACTCTTCAAAATGCTGTTTATTGGATACCTATTTGGAATAAAATCTGAGCGACAACTTGTAAAGGAAATTGAAGTAAATGTAGCTTATAGATGGTTTTTAGGACTAAGCCTTACTGATGTTATTCCAGATCATTCAACAATTAGCCAAAATAGACGTAGACGATTTAAAGGAACTGACGTGTTCCAAAAA
This sequence comes from Clostridium estertheticum, assembly GCF_026650985.1. Lineage (GTDB taxonomy): Bacteria > Bacillota > Clostridia > Clostridiales > Clostridiaceae > Clostridium_AD > Clostridium_AD estertheticum_C. Next base: position 4,727,036 of record NZ_CP086239.1, on the reverse strand, counting down.
ATATTTGACGAAGTCGTATTTAAGGCTATAAATCTTAAGATGGTAACTGGTAAAATACTTTACACAGATTCTACACACCTAAAAGCAAATGCTAATAAGCGAAAGCTTGTGAAAATTGAAGTTGAAAAAACACCTAAAGAATATGTAGCTGATCTTAATAAAGCTGTAGAGGAAGATAGAATAAATCACGGTAAAAGACCTTTGAAAGTGAAAGAACCTGTTACCATAATAAAAGAAATTAAAGTTAGCACAACTGACCCCGACAGCGGATATATGATGAGAGATGGCAAGCCGGAAGGCTTCTCCTATTTAGATCACAGAACTGTGGACAGTAAACACAATATAATTACTGATGTTTATGTTACTCCTGGAAATATAAATGATGTTGATCCTTATATCGATAGATTGGATGTGCAAATAAAAAAATTTAATTTTAATACAAAATATGTTGGTGCCGATGCTGGTTATGCTACAAATCTTATATGTAAAGAACTATTTGAGAGAGAATTAAAATCTGTAATGGGATATAGAAGGTCTCCACATACAAAAGGAATGTACACTAAAAATAAATTTCAATATGTTAAAGAGAAGGACATATATGTTTGCCCTGACTTAAGGGCTTTGCATTATAAAACGACAACTAGAGATGGATATAAAGAGTATGTTGGGAATGCAAAAGATTGCAAAGAATGCCCAAATAGAACTCAATGTTTTTCTGATAAAAGTAAGGTTAAAACTGTTAGAAGACATGTTTGGGAAATGTATAAAGAAGATGTTGTAAAGTTTACCAAAACGGATAAGGGTAGAAATATATATAGAAGAAGGAAAGAAACTATAGAGCGAAGCTTCGCAGATTCTAAACAACTGCATGGGCTTCGCTATTGCCATATGCGCGGATTAGAAAATGTGCAAGAGCAGTGTCTGCTTACAGCAGCAGTGCAAAATATGAAAAAGATAGCTAGCCTACTATCTTCCATGTTTTTTTATTTTATAACTAAAAACCTGTTGCATGTTACTAATTTATCTATAAATCAAAATGCTATCGCATAATTGCATATAAAAACCCAGTACAATAAAAAATTATACTGGGTTTGTAAACAACCTGAAGTATGAATTAAAATTCATACTTCTTTTTATTTAATAATGTACCTCTGAAACATATTTTTTGTATATTAATATCATTTATAACTTTCATTTAATATCTCTTCCCATTCTTTAGAACTATACTTTCCATCTATAATTTTCTTCAAGGTCAAAAGTACATTGGTTTTTATCTTTTTAGGTAAATTATATAATATAGGTATGCTATTGTCATTAGCCTTATACATATGTTGAACCATTGATTTACCAATACCTAATATTTTGTTATTTGCAACTTTATTTCCAGTTATAATTCCCTTTTGCACAAGTCTTGCTTGAGCTTCATCACTATATACATATTGAATAAAAGCATCGGCACTATCCCTATTTTTTGCATTTACTGGGATACTTAATATAGAGTTAATTATAATAGGCATATTTGCCCCAAACTTTGAATTATTGTCATAGTCTTTAATTACACCTATATTATTTCCATTAAGTTTAGGATTATAATATGAAGTACACATGAGTAGGGGTGAATCGCCATTATTAAAATTAATAACACTTTGCTCATTACCTAATTCAAAAGAATCTTTTGTAATTCCATTATTTTTAGTAAGCAAGTTAAATTCATCAAACACTCCTTGCATATTTTTAAGTTTCTTATAACCTAACTCACCACTATCATAACTTTCCTCAACCTCATGAATATTTATGCCTGTGCTAGCTATTAATGAAAACAAAATACCCCTCGCATCTATATCTTCGTTTAATACGACAGGTGTCTTCAATCCCTTACCATTAATTTGCTTTAACACATTTAACCACTCTTTTAAATTATTAGGATTAGCTAATTTTAGCTTTTCCAAATTTGTTTTATTATACAATAATTCAATAGAATATGGTACAACCCCTATTCCATAATATTTATCACCTATTCTTCCATAAGAGCCCATAATATTAAAATATCTACTATTAATATTGTTGTCCTCATATGTTCCATCCATATCACTTAGAACTCCCTTTTTACTAAGTTCAATAAAGTCATTTCTACTCGTGAACATCACATCTATTTCTGTACCCAAATTAATTGTATCCATAATATTGCTTTTATCACCTATTATATCATTTAATTTTATTACAACATCTGGATTGTTTTTTTTGTAATCATCAATTAAAAACTTATTTACTTTATAAGAATGTTCATCTGTTGTATCTAGAAATATATTTAATTTTTTTTGATCCTCACTCTTTTTATCACTGCCCCATTTGCAAGATGACAAACTAAACACCGTAATTAGAATTAAAAGACCTATACATATGTTTTTTAAAAATTTATTTGATTTTCTCATAAGTTCACCTCATTATATTATTAAATGTTAATTCTTAAGATTTATTAAATATAAATTAATTAAATATACAGTTGTTACATATAATTTAAAGGGGGGGGTGGAATAAATGAAGTTACAGATAATATTTTTAAAAAAGAAATATATTTATTATGTTTTGGCTATTATCATTTTTACCATAACACTTACATTTTTATTGCTTTTCAAAACAAATGCAATAAGTACATTTAATATCATAAATGAATCAAAAATGATGCAAGCTGATTTAACAGGTGATGGAAATAAGGATATACTCTACATAAAAACAGATGTTGATAAATACTATATTCAAATAAATTCTGGAGACAAATGTTATTATTTAGAGCCTTCTAAAAAGCTTAACACCGTTGGTAATTATTATTTGCAGTGGCCTATGAGACTAACATTAATGGACATATCTAGAAACAACGTACCTGAAATATTTACTCAAGCATCTGTAAATAATAAAGCAGTACAGCATGTTTTCCTTTGGACTGGTGAAAAATATGAAGATATATTTAGCAGCACAAACAATATTTTAGGTTTTGTAGACAGTAAAAATAATAAAACACCTAAAATGTTATCTGGGAATATCAAAGATGGAGAATTAAATCTTATTAGTTATATTTTTATTCAAGATAGTTTAAAATCTTTTGACTACAACTATGTTGATAATTATATGGGTAAAACCACAGTACTCGGTTTCATAAATCTTATGGCAACCTTTCCAGTTTCTGAATTAACTATGCCAAAAGATCTTTTTACATCCGATTTAAATGGTAATGATATTTCACTCTTAAGTGATTTATCTGACAGAAAAGTACATTTAACCTTCCAAGATGCTGTTTTTAAAGATTTTAAATGGGACAAAGATGGCAATACTAGCGATGTTTTATGGACATTAAATTTTAAAGGAACTAATACAAATGATCTATTAGAACCTAATGTTACCAATTTAAAAGAAAGCAAAAACTATACTATAGAATTAATTTTAAAACTTATCCCAAATACTAATAAAGACCCTTCTTTTAAAATCAGCTCTATAGATATCAAATAAAAAAATAAAACTATTACATTATGTGTAAAATATTAATATCGTTTATAAACTTACAAAAGGGACCGTATTACCGGTCCCAAGGGGGGATGGGGGTTACGCATAAAATGTTTTAATTTTATGCAAATGGAGATTTAAACTCCGATTACATTTATAATATTAACCTTTTTACTTAGTTTTATTCATTATAATAATAAATTTAAATATTTTTTTATAAAGATAGTTTACTACAAACAAAATATAATATAAATTGGGGGAATCGTATATGTTTAGTAATAAAGAAAAAGACGTAAATAGAATTGAAACTTTAATTGGCCAGCAATGTTCTATAATTGGTTCTTTGAATGGAAATGGTCTTATTAAAATAGATGGTTCTATTGATGGAAACATAATTTGTGAAGATGATGTAGCATTAGGTGAAACAGGAAGAATAAAAGGTGATATTACCTGTAATAATGCATATATAAATGGAATAATAACTGGAAATGTTTCTTGCACAAACACCTTAACTATAGAAAGTTGTGGCAAAGTTCGCGGTGATATTTCGGTGAAAAAATTAATGATCTCTGAGGGTGGAATTCTTGATGGCAAATGTACCATGGCAAATTATGAACAACCTGATGACAACAGTGATAATTTATAATAGTTTCAAACAAAAAAGTAACACATAAGTTTTAAATTTATGTGTTGCTCTTATTAATTTTTATCTATATACTCTTAATGTCTTAAGTTGGTATTTTCCTCTACGATTCTATTGAGCATTCCAAGCTTTTGCTCATCTACTAGATGAGCTAATATATATATAAGTTGCCCCTTATCTTCATCTTCTAGGTCATCTAAAATACTATGTGTACTTTCCTTAGGACTTGTATGTTTAAATTCAACATCGTTATTCTCAAAAGAATCATCATTTACAAAAGAATCATTATTTGATATGGAATTCATCATATCATTAAAATCAGAACTATTTAAATCTAAATTATTTAAATCTATTCCAGATAACATATTTGAAATTTCACTTAAATCTATATTTCCCATACCTGAAAATATATTTGTAAATACATTGTCTTGATTATTTTTATTTGAACTTACTATATCATTATTTTCAGTATCATTATTTTTATTAACATTATTGTTATTATTACTATTGTTTTTATTATTTTTTTCAACATTTGATGTAGACTTTACATTACCTGAATTAGAACCATTATTTGAGTTTCCTTTCATATTATTACTTTGACCACCTAAACTATCCATAAGGTTACCTAAAATATTGTCTTGACCACCTAAACTACCAAGTAAATTACCTAAGATATTACCGTCCTGCCCACCTAACCCACCTAGTAAATTACCTAACATGTTATTATTGTTACCTCCTAAACCAGAAAGTAAACCCTCAATCATATTTCCACCATTTGCAGTACCATTACCGGTACCATTTCCTGAAAGAAAGCTAGATATTAATCCCACCAAAGGACTTGCACCGTTTCCATTAAGCATTTGTGCTAGTGGATTATTATTAGCATTGTTATTCTGATTATTGTTATTACCGTTATTACTATTATTGCTGTTACCATTATTACCATTTCCATCATTACCATTGTTATTATTATTCATGTTATTGTTATTATTCATGTTATTGTTATTATCCATATTATTTCTATCACGCTTATGATGTTTTGACATATTTATCACCTCATTTATAAATGGGAGAGCATTTAAGCTCCCCCTTATTTTTAAATTAGCATCCGCAGCTTTTCACTGCATTTCCGCCATATCCACCTTTACAGAAACAAAAACCTAGGAATAACAGTATTAGTAAAAAAGCATTCTTGTTTTCAAGTAGACATGTTCTTTGAAGTATAATTAATAATATTATCGCACAAATCGGATTTGTGCATAACCCCAATCCTGATCCTGCTCCATATCCTGATCCACATACGGGTTCAGCAACTCTTCCACAACATTTATTTTCACGACATCTTCTTTTAGACATTTAAAACTCCCCTTTCATGGGCCAAATTTTAATGTGTTACATATTTCAGCTACAGTTAAGAACATATAATTCATCTATTGTTACTTAAAACCTATTTTTCACTTATGATTATTTGTCTTAGTTATTCATCGTCACAGCTATCTAAATTAATAATATTATTTGTACATCCTTTGTTACCTCTTCTATTGTTACCTAATAAGACAATTAAGATAATTATCCAGATGATCCCGCTGCCGCCGAAGCCGCCACAGCCACCACCAAATCCACCGAATCCACCATCGAAACCGTCATCGCATGGGTCATCACAGGTAACTTTACAATACTTCTTTACATGCTTTGGATCACATCCGCAAAAACTGCTACTACCTCTTCCTCTACCAGTTCCACCCCAACCTCCGCAGCAGAAAAGTAATAAAATAATTATTAAAACTATTCCATTTCCACCACCAAAGCCGTCGTTGTTGTCTCGATCGCAATCACAGCTTTTATTAGATCCATTTTTTTGTGATTGAGCTAATCCACTTAATAAGCCATTCATATCCATCTAAATATCCTCCTTTTAATTGCTTTTCTTAATTTACTTTTAAAATCTTTTTCTTTTGTTTCTAATATATACTATTCTCACAGAAATAAATTGATACAAAATGTTTATATAAATACATACTAAAAAGTTGACGAAAAAAATAGACCTCATCACGATGTGCACTAATTATTAGCTAACACACCGTAATGTAGGTCTATTTTGTTTTTATTATAGTATTGGATTTCCATTAGAAGTTAGTGGTTCTCCTTCTGAACTGTCGTTAAACATATTTCCTAAAAGATCTTTTACACCTATTTTTTTAAGTGATGAGATATTTATAATCTCTTCACTTGGTTCTAGATTTAAAGTTTCCCTTATTAACTTATTATTCTTTACTAGTTCTGCTCTGTTTAGTTTATCTTTTTTGGTTGCAACTATTACAACTTCATATCCAAAATGTTTAATCCATCCGTACATTAGAAGGTCATCTTTAGTTGGCTTACGTCTACAGTCCACTAGTAATGCTACCTTTTGTAGTTGAGGCCTACGAACTAAATAGTCCTCCATCATTTTTCCCCATTTAGCTTGTTCAGTTTTGGATACTTTTGCATATCCGTAACCTGGCAAATCTACAAAATAAAAACTATCATTTATTAAAAAGAAATTTATAAGTCTAGTTTTGCCAGGTGTTCCACTAACTTTAACTAATTTTCTTCTATTTGTTATAGTATTTATCAAAGATGACTTACCTACATTTGATCTTCCAACAAAAGCATATTCTACTCTATTATCTGTTGGGTATTGAGCAGGTTTTACTGCCGATATTATAAATTCAGATTGTTTTATCTCCATTATTTATCTCTCCATTTAATGTATTTTCAAGTAATGCATGTTCAAGTACATTTTCTACTTTACTTGCAAATATAAATTTTAGTTTGTCCTTAATACTCTTTGGTATTTTTTCTGTATCTTTTTCATTCTCACAAGGAATTATAATTGTATCAATACCTGCTCTATATGCAGCTAACGATTTCTCCTTAAGCCCTCCAATAGGTAGAACTCTTCCTGTAAGCGTAATCTCACCAGTCATTGCTATATTATGTCTTACTTTTCTATTAGTCAATGCAGACACCATTGCAGTTATCATCGTTACACCTGCTGATGGTCCATCCTTAGGTACTGACCCCTCTGGAACATGAATATGAATATCCTTATTTTTATAAAAGTCTTTATCTATATTATACTTAAAAGCATTAGCTCTAACATAACTATATCCAGCTTTAGCGGATTCTTTCATTACATCCCCTAGTTGACCTGTAAGTTCTAGCTTACCAGTTCCCTCCATAGCACTCGCCTCAACTGGTAATGTAACCCCACCAACTTCAGTCCATGCTAGTCCAGTTACTACACCAACCTTATCTTCAGTTTCAGCTTTGTCATAAGTAAACATAACTGCACCTAAGTATCTCTTAACATGAGATGCTGTAACATTAACACTCTTTTTATTTTTCTCTACCATTTCTGTTATTGCCTTTCGAATTACAGAAGCAATTTGTCTTTCAAGGCTTCTAACCCCTGATTCTCTTGTATAGTTTTCAATTATACAAGTTATTGAATTGTCAGAAAATGTTATTCTACCATCATCCATATTATGTTCTTTTAACATCTTTGGAATAATATGATTTTTAGCAATATGAAATTTTTCCTCTGATGTATATCCTGATACCTCAATGACTTCCATTCTATCCAATAAAGCTCTTGGAATAGTGTCCAATTTATTTGCAGTAGTTATGAACAATACTTTTGATAAATCAAAATCTAATTCTAGGTAATGATCCCTAAAGCTCGCATTTTGCTCACTATCCAGTACTTCTAAAAGAGCATCTGCAGGATCGCCTTTAATATCTCCACTCATCTTATCAATTTCATCTAATAAGAATAATGGATTCTTTGATCCGGCTTGCTTCATTGCATATATAATCCTACCGGGAATTGCTCCAACGTAAGTTTTTCTATGCCCCCTTATTTCAGCTTCATCTTTTACTCCACCAAGTGACATTCTAACAAAATTCCTATTTAATGCATTTGCAACAGACTTCGCTATAGATGTTTTACCAACTCCTGGTGGCCCTACCAAACAAAGTATAGGTCCCTTAAGCGTCTTGCTAATTTTTTTAACTGCTAAATATTCTATTATTCTTTCTTTAACATCCTCAAGCCCGTAATGTTCTTTATCAAAAACTTCTCTGGCCTTACTTATGTCAATATTATCTTTAGTCGATTTATTCCAAGGTAGAGCTAATATCCAATCTAAATAAGACTTTGATACTCCACTATCGGCAGAATAATTTCCTGAACTTTTTAATCTATTTAGCTCATAATTTGCTTTTTCTTTTGGCTCTTTAGGAAGTTTAGCCTTTTTTATTTTAATTTCATACTCAATTATCTCTTTTTTATTTTCGTCATCTTCTCCAAGTTCCTCTTGTATAGCTTTCATTTGTTCTCTTAGATAATATTCCTTTTGAATTTTATCTATTTTGCCCTTAACCTTGCTTCCGATCTTCTTTTCTATTTTTAAAACTTCAAGCTCATTCTTTAATATAAGTAATAGTTTTTCAAGTCTCTTAGTAACATCTAATATTTCAAGCAATTCTTGTTTTGTTTGTGGCTTTAATATTAAATAGGAACTTACAATATCACAATATCTTCCAGGTTCTTCTGTTTCTTCTAAACTGAATAACGCATCAGGAAAACTGTTAACCGATAAATTTATGTATTCTTCAAAAGCTTTATCTATAAGTCTAATGTATGCCTTACATTTTTTATCATCTACGCTTTGTTCATCGTAAATAAGCTCTACTTCCACACTTACAAAGGGTTCCTTATCTTTATACTCTGAAATTTTACCTCTTTGCATTCCCTCAACTAGTACTCTAATTGAATCTCCCGGTAACTTTAATATTTGTTTAACGTTACAAACAGTACCAATTTCATATATATCCTTTTCTTCTGGTTCTTCGATTTTCGATACTTTCTGTGAAACCAGAAAAATTTCTTGGTTATTTAGCATAGCATTTTCTAATGCAAGTATAGATTTTTCTCTACCAACATCAAAATGCAATACCATATATGGAAATATATTCATACCTCTTAGCGGAATTAACGGAAGAAGTTTTGTTGTTTTATCCATTTTTCTCCCTCTTTTCTATATTATATTAATCGTCGTTTATAAATATAAAATTATTATTTTAATTTTATATAACTCGATATCATAAGCTATAAATACTTATTTGTTTTATTTTTATAGTTACACTATATTTACATAATAGCAGTATATTAATATAGTGACACTACTATAGTATACCTATAATATAATTATTTTTCAATACTACAACCTTTAAAATAAAAAAGGTAATCCACTATATTTAAAAATGGATTACCTTTTTAAAGAAAATGACAGACTAAATTTTTAATGATTTTGCGGCTATAACGTCTACCTCTGGCTCAAATGTAGTTTTAATATTTTTAGGCATCTCTAGAAGTAACGCTTCTTTTATTACCTCACTAATATTATTAACTGGTATGATTTTAATATTTTCTATGGTATTAAAACTATCTTGAAAGTTATCCCTTGGAATAATTACTTTTGTGGCTCCTGCTTTTTTAGCAGCAGCGATTTTAGCATTTACACCACCTATTGGCAATACATTACCATGTATTGATATCTCTCCTGTCATAGCAACCATATTATCCACTGGTATACCTTTTATCGCACTGTACATTGCAGTTGTTATACTTACTCCAGCGGAAGGTCCGTCCACTGGTGATCCACCTGGGAAGTTAACATGAATATCATAATCGTCACAATCTATATTAAAATATTTTTCAAGTACTGTAACTACATTTTCTACTGAGGATCTTGCAGTGCTTTTTCGTCGAAGTTTTTTATTACTACTACTTATTTCCTCTTCTTCAATAATTCCTGTAATTTTAAGAATGCCTTTTCTAAGTTTTACCCTTTTGGCACTAGCTTCAATTTCCATTACAGCGCCTATATTAGCTCCATAAACCGCAAGCCCATTTACATAACCAATTTGTGGTTTATCAGATATCCTAGACTCAAGCCTAGGGGAATATTGACCATTTTCTATGACCCACTCAATATCCTCAATACTCACTTCATCTCTTTCATCATTAATTGCCATTCCACACGCTAGTTGAATTAAATTAACAGTATCACGTCCATTACTTGAGTATTTACCTACAAGTTCTAGTGCCTTATCGCAAATTTTAAGGTCCATTTTACTTATTGAATTTTTGGCAATTTGTTGTAATTCTTCAGGTAATAATGCTCTAAAAAAGATTTCTATACACCTTGATCTTATAGCAGGCATTATTTCTTCTGGATTACGTGTAGTTGCACCAATTAACCTAAAATCAGCTGGTAGTCCTTCATCAAACACTTCCTTAATATAAAGAGGCATATTAGGATCCTCTTCATTATAATAAGCACTATCTAAAAAGACTTTTCTATCTTCCAATACCTTAAGAAGTTTATTCATTTCTATAGGATGCAGTTCCCCAATTTCATCAATAAATAGGATGCCACCATGTGCTTTTGTAACGGCTCCAGGCTTAGGTTGAGGCACTCCCGCTACTCCGAGTGGCCCTGCTCCTTGGTAGATGGGATCATGAACTGATCCTATAAGTGGATCTGCTATGCCTCGTTCATCAAACCTAACAGTAGTACCATCTATTTCAATAAACTTCGAACCTTCCTTAAAAGGAGATCTTGCTCTTTTTTTAGCATCTGCAAGTACTAATCTAGCAGCTGCTGTTTTCCCTATTCCAGGCGGGCCATAAATTATGACATGCTGAGGATTAGGACCACATATTGCTGCTTGTAATGCTTTAATCCCCTCTTCTTGGCCTATAACCTCTTCAAATTTTGTTGGTCTGCTTTTTTCAGTAAGTGGCTCCGTAAGGCTTATACTTTTCATTTTTCTTAAGTTTTCCATTTCTTTTCTATTTTCCTTACCAACGACCACCTTACCACTTTTCTGGGCTTTTAATGCATTAAAAAAATATAACCCAATAACTACCGTAAAAAAGAATTGTACTGCCATGAGAATTTTAGTTGTCATATTAATTAAAGTTTAATGATGATGCTATTAAACTAATCCTCCTTTCGCATATTAAATTTGCATATTTTAGTAAATATTGCATCATTTGATATTGTGCTCAAGTAAGACTAAATGTATTCATTTTTTTCCATATAATATTATTAATTTATATAACTTTTTGTCGTTAAAATCATATTTAATAATTTCACAAAACACAAAAAGACGGATACAATATCCGTCTTTCTGTATTTTTCAATATTCATTTACGCTGATTCTGATCCTTTTTTACTTTTAATCTGTTTTGTAACCTTTATTTTTTCTCTTTTTCCGCCTTCAGCTAAAACTAGTTCTGGATTTCTAGTTTGAATAGTATTCGCATTAATTATAACTTTAGCTACTTCTTCATTTGATGGAATATCAAACATGATTTCCTTCATCGTGTCTTCTATAATAGATCTAAGTCCACGAGCTCCAGTTTCTCTTTTAATAGCCTCTTTTGCAATAGCTTTTAAAGCTTCTTCTTTAAATTCTAATTCCACATTATCCATCTCAAACAATTTTTTGTATTGTTTAACTAATGCGTTTTTAGGTTCACTAAGAATTTTAACTAATGCCTCTTCGTCCAATGCTTCAAGTGTAACAACTATTGGAAGTCTACCTACAAATTCTGGGATTAATCCAAATTTCAATAAATCTCCAGGCATTATAGACTTAAGTAACTCTCCTACATTTGCTTCATGTTTAGATCTTATTTCAGCTCCGAACCCAACTGACGTAGTTCTAGTTCTTTTTTCTATGATCTTATCAAGTCCATCAAATGCTCCTCCACAGATAAATAAGATATTAGCAGTATTTATCTGGATAAACTCTTGGTGAGGATGTTTTCTTCCACCTTGTGGTGGAACTGATGCTGTAGTTCCTTCTAATATTTTAAGTAATGCCTGTTGAACTCCTTCTCCAGATACATCACGAGTAATAGATGGATTCTCAGATTTTCTTGCTATCTTATCTATTTCATCTATATAGATAATACCTTTTTCTGCTTTTTCTACATCATAATCAGCATTTTGTATTAATTTAAGAAGAATATTTTCAACATCTTCTCCTACATACCCTGCTTCAGTAAGCGTAGTTGCATCTGCTATAGCAAAAGGCACATTTAAGAATTTTGCTAATGTTTGAGCAAGCAAAGTTTTACCACAGCCTGTAGGTCCAAGTAATAGAATATTACTTTTTTGAAGTTCAACATCACTCTCATTAACATTTGAATTTATTCTTTTATAATGATTATAAACAGCTACTGCTAATGATTTTTTAGCTGTATTTTGTCCAATTACATAATCATCTATATAGTTTTTTATTTCTGCAGGTTTTGGAAGTGCTCCTAAATCTAATTCAACATCACCCTGGAATTCATCTACAATTATTTCAGAACACAATTCTATACATTCATCACAAATATATACTCCTGGTCCCGCAATTAATCTTCTAACTTGTTCCTGGGTTTTACCACAAAAAGAACATTTAAGTTGTTTTTTTTCATCAAATTTTGTCATATTTTCACCTCTACTAACCTTATTTCTTTTTAGTTAAAACTTCATCTATTAGACCATAATCCATAGCCTCTTGTGCACTCATGAAATAATCTCTTTCAACATCATGTTGAATTTTTTCTATTGGTTGTCCGGTTCTTTCACTGTATATTCTATTTAGTGTATCTTTAGTTTTCATAATTCGTTTTGCATGAATATCAATATCAGTTGCCTGACCTTGAAATCCACCTAAAGGCTGATGTATAAGTATTTCGCTATTAGGTAATGCAAATCTTTTTCCCTTTGCTCCAGCATTTAATAAGAAAGATCCCATTGATGCTGCTAAACCAATACATAATGTTGATACTTCTGGTTTTATATATTGCATTGTATCATAAATGGCCATTCCTGCTGTAATTGACCCCCCTGGACTATTTATATATAAAAAGATATCTTTATCAGGGTCTTCAGATTCTAAAAACAATAACTGAGCAACGATTAAACTAGCAGTTACATCATTTACCTCTTCTCCTAGAAAAATTATTCTATCTTTTAATAATCTTGAATAGATATCATAAGATCTTTCCCCTCTATTCGTTTGTTCAACAACCATTGGTACTAAACTCATATAACTCACTCCTTTGCTCTAATAATATTACTGCCTTAACAGGTAACCTTTTCCTTAATTATATCCTAAATATTAGCTTTTTAATCATTTAGTTTTATCCTATATTTAAAATTAATTGCCAGATAAATATCTGGCAATTAATTTAAATCTATATTATGCTATCACTTTAGCATTTTCAACTAACATTTTTATCACTTTTTCATTTAAAACATCAACTTTAAGATATTGTTTTTGTGCTTTCATAATTAAATCTGCAGTTTTGTCTATATCTTTGTCTCCGTATTGTTTTGCAACTTCTTTAGCTTTTGCAAGCATTTCTTCATCGCTTGCTTCAACCTTTTCTTTTTTCGCTATTTCGGTTATAACTAAATCAGTCTTAACTCGCTTTTCAGCTGATTCTTTCATAAACGCTCTAACTTTTTCTTCAGTATTGTTTGTATACTGATAATATGATTCAAGGTCTAATCCTTGTTGTTTTAATTTCATTTCTAAATCTTTAAGCATTACATCAGTTTCTCTTTTTACCATAATTTCTGGAATGTCCATTTCAACATTAGAGCAAGCTGCATCTATTACTGCTTCTTCAAATTCTTTCTTTTCTCTATCTTTACCTGATTTTTCAAGTGCATTTTTAATGTCATTTCTTAATTCTTCTAAAGTATCAAATTCTGATATCTCTTTAGCAAATTCATCATCAATAGCTGGTAATTCTTTTGCTTTCATGCTTTTAACAGTTACATTAAAAGTTGCTTGTTTACCATTTAAGTCTTCTCTTCCATATGCTTCTGGGAAGTTAACTTTAACTTCTTTAGCATCTCCAACTTTTAAACCAACTAATTGTTCTTCAAAAGTATCAATAAATGATCCTGAACCAATTTCTAGTTCAAAGTCTTTTCCTTCTCCACCTTCAAAAGCTGTTTCTTCAATAAATCCTTTGAAATCTATAATTGCTATATCGCCCATTGCAACTGTGCCATCTAGCTTATCTTCTATTCTAGCATTTTTTTCTTGCATGCCTTTTAGTTGACTTTCGATTTCATCATCTGATACATTATATTCAACTTTCTTAGCCTCTAGTCCTTTATATTCTCCAAGTTTAACCTCAGGTGCTACTTCGACTGATGCTGTGTATATAAACTCTTTTCCTTCCCCTATTTGAATAATATCAATTTTAGGATAGTCCAAAGGATTTATATCATGTTCTTTTAAAGCCTCTGGATATGTATCATCACAGCAAAAATTTATAGCATCTTCAAAGAAAACATTTTCGCCATACATTTTCTTTATTATATTCATTGGAGCTTTACCTTTTCTGAATCCTGGTATATTCATTGATTTTGAATTTTTTGCACTAGATTTCTTTAAAGATTTATTAAATCTTTCTGCTTCTACCGTTATTTCTAATTTAATAATATTTTTTTCTAATTTTTCCATTTTAATGTTCATTATATTACTCCTCCTAATCACTCACAAATGCTTATTTCTTTATATATTATAACATAACTTTTAACGTATTTACAAATACTATTAAGCATATTTGCTCAAATAGTCTAATATTATGATTATACCCAAATTTTAAATAATTTACAAGATAATTTTATTTAAATAATTGCTTTAAATATGATATAAAACACTTATTATCAAATTGTCTCTTGTAAAGTTGCAACATTGTTAAACTTTCCCGAAACTAAATCCTTCACCTTTGTAAGTTCCTCGTAACTTGAAAAATTGTTACTATACACTTCTATAATTCCTTTTCCACTATAGTTAACATTTTTAAGATTTCTTGCAATGTCATCATAGTCTAAATTCCCTTTCCCAGGTAAAAGACAAGGTGAATTATCATCTCTATCATTAATATGAAGATTCACAATGTTACTTCCCATAACTTTAATATACTTTTCTATAGGAATATTAGCTTTGCATGCTTGTTTCAAATCCAAAGTGTAATATATTGGATATTTGCATTTCTGCGACAAAAGAGTTAAGAATTCTAAATTCGCCGACATGCACCATGAGACATTTTCCTGTGCCAATTTAATTCCTGCATCGAGCGTTATATACGAAAGTTCATTATATATATCTACAATAAATTTAGTATCAAGTTCATCGAAATCAGCATACCTCATACCATGAAATGTATAACAACTTGCGCCTAAAATCTTTGCTGCCCTAACAACTTCTTTGAATTGTTTTAACACATCTTTACGTCTTCTGTCATATTTATCAAAAAGATATGGTTCAAAAGAAGCTGAAAATGCATGAACTGAGTTTACATTGAATTCATATAGTTCTTTTTTTTCCAGTAGTACTCTTATAAATTCCTCTTTATACTCACTTTGCGTATTTAAAAATATTTCGCCAAAATTAAATCCTAACTCTTTCATCGTTTGTATACTATGCTCTGTATTCAATTTAGGATAAAAACATGCTGAAGATAATCCTATATCCATGTTTAGCCTCTTTTCGCTATTTTGTTACTTCACCTGATGCAGTTACATAAACTACATCTCCATCTATGTTTGCCTCTAGCCCCTTAGCTGTTGAATCTCCAAAAATAACCTTCATGCCCGATGCTGGCTGTACCTGCATATGTACATTATCTTTTAAATTCAGCTTCCATATATATTGTACTTTCTTTTCATTCATCCAAGGTAGCTCACTAACATACGCAATATTATCCTCATCAATGAACTTTGGTGTAATTGACCATATATAATTTGGATTATTTTTAAGTTGGTCTTCTTTTGAATAATTTTGATTATCGCTAGATGTATATATTTTCTTTGTTATGTCTTTGCTAATTTTATTTATGTCAACATATATTATATCTTGATTTTTTGTACTTTGTATAACAATTAATTTCTTACTTGGACTTATATCATATGATAAGTCCTTAGCATTTAATATTCCTTTTATAGTTTTATTTGCTGATGCTCCATTATATTCAACAGTTACCTTTTGACCATCAGGCATCGTAGCTATAAAAGATGACTTGTCTGCACTTGCTTTTGCAGTTTTTGCGGCAATTGCTGCTTGCGTAATCTTATCCTTCTGCGCATTTGTCTGCTGCTGTGAGACTTCTTCTGATTTTTTCTGTACTTTATCATCTTTTGATGAGGTACTAGTTGCACCTTTATTCATTAAACCTTTAAAATCTATATTTAAAAATATGATTAACCCTATTATAGGTATAATAATTAGTGATAATATTACCTTTTTTCGTTTTTTTATTCTTCTATCATAATCCTTACTAAATATACTAGGTTTCTTCATATGATTTACCTCCATTATAATTGATACGCTGTTATCACACATACATTCTGCGTACATACTTTTTAATCAACAACTATACACTTTTTATTATACCTCATTATAAATGAAAATAATATTGTTTTCTTTAATGATACATTATCCTTTTATAGGTAACCGATTTGCATTTCAATGTATCCATATTGTGTATTCCAGTATAAACTAATCACAAAATCACTTTATCATTCAAACTAATATAATTTATTATTTTTTAAATAATTTAATATCTTTTCTGGAATAAAATTTCAATTTGCAGTTGTTTCACTTTAAAATTCTCCTGTTACTATTTTTTTTATTAATTATTTATAGTTATAAATCCCTTACATATCAACACTTATAAGATTGTGTGAATATTTTCAATATTAAAATATTTATAAATCACTTGAACTGTTTCACTTTTAATATTACAATATGTATATCAACAAGATCCATTCATACAAATAAATATTAAATGTTAACTTTATTATTTATTTTATGACTAAGTATTAACAAACATAACAAAGTATTGTATAATATATTTATGTAATACTTATTATTAAACAATACTCGTTGTTAATTGCATGATCATTTAATTACATAATAAAATGATCATTTATAGCAACATTTTAAAAACAGTATATTATAGGGAGGAAAAACAATGACTAAACAATGGAATGGTTTCAAAGGAGATTCATGGAAAAATAAAATAGATGTGAAAGACTTTATTCAAAAAAACTATACCTTATACGAAGGTGATGATAGTTTTTTAGTAGGAAAAACTGATAAGACCAATAAAGTTTGGGACAAAGCTAATTCCCTTATATTAGAAGAAATCAAAAAAGGTATTATAGATGTTGAAACTAATGAAATTTCAGGTATAGATAACTTTAAACCTGGATATATTGATAAAGAAAATGAAGTAATTGTTGGATTACAAACAGATGCTCCATTAAAAAGAATAGTAAATCCATTTGGTGGCTTTAGAATGGTAGAACAATCACTTGAGGAATATGGCTACAAATTAAACAAGGATATAAAAGAATTTTTTCCAAAATACAGAAAAACTCATAATGAAGGAGTTTTTGATGCCTACACTGATGCTACTAAAGTTGCGAGAAATGTAGGGTTATTAACTGGACTTCCAGATGCATATGGCCGTGGAAGAGTAATTGGAGATTATAGAAGAATTGCTCTTTATGGATTAGATTTTCTAGTTGAACAGAAGAAAAAAGATTTAAAGGAACTTACAGGTCATGCATCAGATGATCTAATAAGACATAGAGAAGAAGTAAGTATGCAAATAAGAGCACTTGGTCAAATTAAAAGCATGGCCCTAAAATACGGTGTTGATTTATCCACACCATCTACTACGGCTTGCGATGCTGTTCAAGCAGTTTACCTTGGATATCTTGCAGGAATAAAAGAAAATAATGGTGCTGCAATGTCACTAGGAAGAACTACTACTTTCTTAGATATTTACTTTGAAAGAGACTTAAAATCTGGATTAATAACAGAAGATGAGGCTCAAGAGATTATCGATCAATTCGTAATTAAACTTAGAATGGCAAGACATCTAAGAACTCCTGAGTATAATGATTTATTTGGTGGAGATCCTAATTGGGTAACCGAATCTATTGGAGGTGTTGCACTTAACGGCACTCCAATGGTAACAAAAAATTCTTTTAGATTCCTTCATACATTAACAAATCTAGGATCAGCACCAGAACCTAATATGACAGTACTTTGGTCAGAAAAATTACCAGAAACTTTCAAAAAGTATTGTGCTAAAATGTCTATTGAAACTGATGCACTTCAGTATGAAAATGATGATGTAATGAGACCTATTTATGGAGATGATTACGGAATTGCTTGCTGCGTTTCTGCTATGGAAATAGGAAAGAGGATGCAATTCTTTGGAGCAAGAGCTAACCTTGCAAAATCATTATTATTATCACTTAATGGTGGAGTTGATGAATTAAAAGGTAAACTTGTAGTACCTGGAATCGAAAAGACTACTGATGTAGTTCTTGACTACAACAAAGTTAGAAAGATGTATTCAAAAGTTTTAGAATATGTTGCTAACATGTACGTAGATACAATGAATACCATACATTATATGCATGATAAATATGCTTATGAAGCTGGACAACTTGCTCTTCATGATACCGATCTTAAATACTTCATGGCATTTGGAGTAGCAGGACTTTCAATTGCAGCCGATTCATTAAGCGCTATAAAGTTTGCTAAGGTATCTCCAATAAGAAATGCTGATGGCATAACAATTGATTTTAAAACTGAAGGAGATTTCCCTAAATACGGTAATGATGATGATAGAGTTGATGATTTAGCTGTTGAACTTATCAAGGAATTCAGCAACGCTCTAAAAAAACATCCTGCATATAAGGGAGCAGAACATACCTTGTCAGCACTTACTATTACATCAAATGTAGTTTATGGTAAAAAGACAGGTACAACTCCTGATGGAAGAAAACAAGGTGTACCACTTGCTCCCGGAGCAAACCCAACACAAGGCAACGATGAAAACGGAGCACTTGCATCATTAAATTCAGTTGCTAAGATTCCTTATAGAACTTATTGCCAAGATGGAGTTTCAAATACATTTTCAATAGTACCAGCTGCACTTGGAATAGACGAATCTACAAGAATAAATAATCTAGTTTTCCTTTTAGATGGTTATTTCGCACAAGCTGCACATCATTTAAATGTAAATGTATTAAATAGAGAAGTTTTAATAGATGCTATGGAAAACCCAGACAAATATCCGACATTAACAATAAGAGTTTCAGGATACGCTGTTCATTTCAACAGATTATCTAAAGAACAACAACTAGAAGTTATAAGCAGAACTTTCCATAAAAAAATCTAATTAATTTTAAAATATTGTATAATATGAGAGGTACTTATTATAAGTACTTCTCACTTTATATAAAAAATTAACTTCATTTTATATTAAAGCAAAAAGGCTTTCGGTTTTTGTTTTAATATGAAATGAATATAAAATTATTCATTCGAAGCTAAGGAGGAATATATATGGTAAAAGGTAAAATTCATTCTATCGAAACTATGGGACTAGTTGATGGTCCAGGAATAAGAGTTGTAGTTTTCTTTCAAGGTTGTAAATTAAGATGTGCCTATTGCCATAATCCCGATACTTGGCAGTTGAGTGGTGGTACAGAAATGACTCCTGATGAAATTGTTAAAAAAATAGTTCGTTTCAAACCATACTTTAACAGATCTGGTGGCGGGGTTACTTTCTCTGGTGGCGATCCACTGCTTCAACCAGAATTTCTACTTGAATGTTTAAAATTATGTAAACAAAACGGCATCCACACAGCTCTAGATACAGCTGGTTTTGGTGATGGTAATTACGATGAAATTTTAAAATATACTGATTTAGTGCTACTCGATATAAAACAAACAACTGGTAAAGGGTATGTCGCTTTGACCGGAAAAGATACTACAGATGTTAATATATTTTTAGAATCACTTCGAAAATCAAAATCAAGAGTTTGGGTAAGACATGTTGTTGTACCTGGTATTACAGATTCAGAAGAACATATAACAAAACTTGCTAAAATTATTAATGAAGAAGTACCTAATTTAGATAAAGTAGAACTTCTTTCATATCATGTTTTAGGAGTTAGTAAATACGAAGAGTTATCTATACCTTATAAACTTAAAGGGGTAGATGCAATGGATAAAGATAAAACTAAAAAACTACAAACATTAATTGATAGTTTACTTAATATCAAATAATAGGGTGCATCCATATGAAACTTCTCCTGCATGACCTGAAATAAGAGTTTGAAACGTGAAAGTTGATTAAGAAATTCTAATGTTTTGCCAATATAAAATTCTCTAGCCGTTCACATTCGACTTGTAGCCGGTTCACTAGCCTTCCTTTCAGGAAGTCTTACGAGAATTTTATATTTGCAAAACAAGAATTTCTAAATCAACTTTCAATCATTTCTGCTCTTCTTATTTCATGTCACTGACGGAGAACCTCCATACTATATTACATTGTCTTGAAATATTTCTAAGCTAGATCTCTTAGAAAAGAAGAAAGGCATGTCCCAAGATGATTACTAAATCATTTTTTTACTAAATAGCCATCAAGATATCTGGTTATGATTCTTGAAACTACGGGATCTATATCCATAGAGCCATTGCAAAGACACCATTCAAAGACAGATCCTTTGATGATTGTACACAAGTCTTTACAGACCATATGTAGGTCTGTTCCCTCCACTATCAGTCCCAGCTTGTAAGCCTTCTCCATTTCATCTTCGCTTTTTGCCAGGATGGAATTCATCTGGAACTTACCATCAGTTTCTGTCATGTACGCAGACAACGCCAAGTTATTATTAGAATAGAAGCTCTTCATAAACGGGAGCCCAAGTTCCTGATAATGATTGATCAAGATCATATAAAGTTCGATGATTCTGCCCGTAATATTGTTTTCAGGTGACCTAATTTCCGCATCGTAAAAACCTTTAGATACGAAATAAAACATAAGATCATCCTTATTCTGAAAATAATAATAGAAAGTCCCGACTGCAATGCCCGCTTTCGCACATACATTCCGTACAGTAACCTTTTCAACACCTTTTTCCTTTAAAAGTTGAATGGTAGCATCCAATATTTTTGATTTATTCAATTTCTGCTTCAGGGTTCTCTCATTAGCCATATTCCATCTCCATAAGTATTTTATCATTTTATATTATACAGTCATTTCCTGATTTCTTCAACCGTATATATCAAAGTATAGCGACATGACCTCATAATAAATATTGTTGTTTATTTTTAAGTGTCATATTTTCAGGGCCGTAAAGAATCCTGATTCTATTGCTTTCTGAATGTTGGCCGTTGAAACGGCATCACCTACCATATAGTATTCCTGGAATTTTGATTTCAGACTATCCTCCAGATAGCGTACCGGTTTTGTTCCAAATGCGAGCACTAAAGTATCAAAAGATAATTTCTTAGTCTCGTTATTGTTAATATCCAAAGCGGTAAGCTTATTATTTTCTACTTTCTGAATTTTGTGACTGGTGTAAACTTCGATTCCGGACTTTGCGATAATAGGAAGGATCGTAAGTCGCGTCAGAGGTTCCTCATTCATTGCCAGTTCCGGAAGCAGTTCTACGACGCCTACTTCCATCCCTTTCTCTCTAAGGTAATGGGCAGTTTCTATACCTATCTGCCCGCCACCTGCGACCAGCACCCTGCCTGTAGCTTCAGATTTTCCAATAAGTACATCGTCAGCAGTCACTATATTCTCTCCTAGGGAAAGACCCGGAATCTTCGGAATCACCGGTTGGCCTCCAGTAGCAAGAACGACTGCATCTGCATGAAGAGACGCAATCTTCTCTTCTGTCATCTTATAATTAAAATGAACGGTTAAATTTTTTATTTTAGAGAATTGTGCATTGTAGAAGCGTTGAATATTCGCTAATACGCTCTTTCCAGGAGGACACATAGCAGCCTTGATCTGGCCTCCGCATAATTCTCCTGACTTTTCATATAAATCAACAGAATGGCCGCGCATTACAAGCATGTATGAAACCTCCAGTCCTGCAGGGCCTGCACCAATAACAACAACATGTTTCTTCTTTGCTGCCATTGGAATGCCATCGCCATATTTTGATTCTCGACCTACTGTCGGATTCAATGCGCAGCGAATCGTCAGGTTATTGAAGATACGGTTTCCGATACAATGGTTACATGAAACGCATCTTCTAATACCTTCCTGATCGCCAGCTTTGATCTTATTTACCCAATCCGGTTCAGCAATCCATGCACGGGACAAGGAAACAAAATCTGCCTTTCCATCTGCAAGCACCTGCTCAGCAAGTTCAGGATCCTGCAGTCTACCTTGAGCGATTACAGGAATACTCACTGCATTCTTAATGGCTTCTGCCAAATGTACTAAACAACCTTTTTCATGATATATGGTCGGACAAATAAGTGGCATGGTCATGAACAAACCTGCTCCGCAATCGATAGCCGCTACTCCTGCCTTCTCAAGCATCTTTGCAAGTTTGACAGTCTCTTCCACACCTCTGCCGGCTTCACCGATATATTCATCAATTGCCATTCTTACAACAATCGGAAAATCATCTCCAGCATTCTTCTTACATGAAGCAACCAGTTCAAGAAGAAAACGAGCTCTGTTCTCCAAGCTTCCGCCATATTCATCATCCCTGTTGTTGAAATATGGTGAAAGGAATTCAGCTATCAAATAACCGCAATGTGCATGAATATAGAATGCATCGAAGCCGGCAATCTTGGCGCGTCTTGCACATAAACCAAAGACCTCGACAGACTTCTTAATTTCATCTACAGTCAGTTTTCTTACTTTTTTCTGTGCTACAGGACACTGAATCTCACTTGGCCCTACATTAGGAATATCATAGACACTCTCTGAACCACTATCATACGGTGTCCCAAGAGCCTGTGCACCACCGCCTGGTGAAACTAATGGAGCAATCTTGGCTCCTTCTAGATGTACAGCTTCTGTCAACTCGCAAAGCATTGGAATGTAGGCATTGTCGTCAAGACGTAATGATCTTGGATATGGATCAATAGGGTCAAGCTTTGTATTTCCCGCTATCTGATGCGTAACGATAAGACCTACTCCGCCTTTTGCCCTTCTGACATAATAATCAATTTCGCGCTGAGTAACCTGACCATCAGAAGTAGCAAAATGAGTTTCTGTTGGCCCCATAATGACATGATTACGAAGTGTCATATTACCAATCTTACCTGGTTCAAGTAAATGTTTAAACATATTTTAGCCTCCTTATTTTTATATTAACATTACACTTTAAAACTTGAAGTGTTCTTTTCTAAATCCTTCGCCATATTAAGTAATTTGTTAGCTGTAATAGCTATTCCATTAGTTATAGCAGCTTGTTCTTCTGTGGACGCTGTAACTTCTTCTGAAAGTGATGAGATTTCCTCTGAATTTGAGGCTATCCTCTCTACTGTAGATAAAATTTTATCTTTGCCTTTCATAGTTCTTTGAAGCACTTCATTAACTTCATTTATTTTTACTGGAATGTTATTTATTTTATTAATAACCTCCTTGAAAACACTTACTGATTCTGCTATATTTTCTTTACTTTCCTCTACTATATTAGCTGCAAAATCAGTAGTTTCTGAAACATCCTTTGTTTTTTTCATAACCTTATTAACTAAACCCGTTATATCTTTAGCAGAGTTCAAAACTTCTTCAGCAAGTTTTTTTATTTCTTCAGCTACAACTGAAAAACCTCTTCCTGATTCTCCCGCTCTTGCTGCTTCTATAGATGCATTTAATGCTAATAGATTTGTTTGTTTAGCTACACTATTTATAACATCTACAATAGAATTAATTTGTGATATAGTTTCATCTAAATTTTCGACTTTATTTCTTACAGTATGAAAGGATTTTTGCATATCTTCTATAGTATTTGATAAAGTAGTTATATTTTCTGCCCCTTTAGTTGAGTCATTCTTTATTTCTTCTCCATCTTGAGCTAGTTTAACTAATTTACCGCTTACATTGTTTAAGTCTGATGAAAAATCTTCTAAAATTTTAAGTGCATCTGATAAAGCCTCAGTTTGATTTATACCCTGTTCAGATACGCTTGTAACGGCTGCTGCAATTTCTTCACTGGCTAAGGCCACTTCTTCACCACCAGTTGAAATGTCTTGTGATATATTATTTAAACTTAAAGAAATAGATTTAATTTTCTTTATAAGTACTCTAAGACTTTTTGCGGTTTCATTACTTGTATAAGCAAGCCTGCCAATTTCATCCTTCCCTTTAACGGTATATTCTGAAGTTAAATCTCCTTTCCCTACTTCTTCAACGGTACGTTCTATGCTTTCTATAGGCTCAGCTATTCTTTTTCCTATTATTATTCCAGCAACAGTAACCAGCATTAAAATAATAATACTAACAATAATAGCTTTTACTATAGCACCTCTTATTGCATTTTCCATATTATTCACAGAAATACCTACTGAAACACTCAACACTACCTTGTCTCCTTGTTTTATAGGTACTGTTACATTATATGCAGGCGTATTTTTAAATTCAGACATATAAGCTTCAGTCTTTCCTTTCAAAGTCTCATCTAATTCTTTTAAATCTATTTTTTGTCCAATGGAATCCTTTGCGCTCCCTGCTAAAAGTATGCTATCAGGTGAAATTACCCCTATATAAAATAAATTTCCCTCTGATTGCTTATAATTTTCATCAACTATAGATTGTATTTTACTGATATTATCAGTTCCAGCATTTTCTATGCTTATCTTTATAATATTTGCTAGATTACTACCATCATATTTCATTTGATTTTGTAATCCTGTTACCATTTGATAAGTTGAAAAAGTAGTATTAATTATTAAAATAATTGCAGCCATGGCTACAAAATTAAAAATTAAATTTTTTCTTATAGACTTAAACATAAATTTCTTCCTCATTTCTCATTACTTAAAGTTACAAAATAGTTCATTATTATTCTCCAAACCTACTTACTAATCAGACATTCGAAAATAAGAATTTGTATTTTTGACACGCCTTACCGTTGTTGTCTGACCATGTCCTGGATAAAGTACAGTGTCTTCTGGCATCGTTAAAATTTTATGTTTAACTTCAGTAAGCAATGTAACTAAATCTCCACCATAATAATCGCTTATACCTATCTCACCATTATAAATACTATCTCCTACAAATGCTGCTTTCTCATTTTCACTATAAAAAACTACCCCATCTAAAGTATGGCCTGCAACATAAATAACTCTTAATTTTATTTTAGAATTAGCTTCTAATTTAATTAAATCATTATTTTTCATGTAATTTGTTGCTTCTATAGTAATATCCTGTCCACAACTAGATGACAAATTCCATATTGTGTTTTGGATATATTTTTTACCATTCTCATGTACATAAACTGGTATATTTAGTGCTTCACTTATTTCTTTTACTGCACCAATGTGATCAAAATGGCCATGTGTTATAAGAATTTTTTCAATTATTAAATTATTTTCTCTTATATAATTTAATAATTTACTAGCTTCTGCACCTGGATCAATTAGAAAGGCATGATTACTTTCACTATCTATTAAAAAATATGAATTTGTTGTAAAAACACCTGTTACTGGTAATTCTATAATCATTTATATGCTCCTTATAAGTCATAGATTATGAGCTTTATTATTAAATCATCTCCTACGGAGCTGCAATAGATAAGTATTATTTATTATTTGGAATACTACAGCCGTCACTATTACAAACCATACCGCCTAAGTTGTCATTTTCCATTGTTTTTTCTTCTTGTAATGCTTTTTCAAAAGTCTTCTCAAATACTTCTGATGGTTGGGCGCCTGAAATTGAATATTTTTCGTTAATCAAAAAGAATGGAACTGCATGTATTCCAAGTTTACCAGCTTCATATTCATCATTGCGAACATCCTCTGCAAACTTTTTACCATTTAATATATCTTCTACTTCTAATTTATCTAAACCAAATTCAATAGCAATATCAGTTAATACCTTATGATCACTCATTTGTTTATTTTCAGTAAAATATGCATGTAATAATTTTTCTGAAATTTCTATTCCTTTTCCTTTAGTTTCTGCATATTTTGCAATACGATGAGCATCAAATGTATTTGTATAACGTACTGTATTATAATTAAAATCTAGTCCAACACTTTTAGCATATTCAGTTATACTATCTATCATCTGTTGTGCTTTTTCACTACTCATACGATATTTTACTGAAATTCTTTCTCTCGTATTTGTTGTTGTTTTATAACTAGCACTTGGATCTAGTTCAAAACTTTTAAAACTAATCTCTATATCTTTTCTATCCGAAAAACTCTCTAAAGCCTTTTCTAATCTACGTTTTCCTATATAACAGTATGGACATGCGTAATCTGACCATATTTCTATTTTCATTTATAAACACCACTTTCGATTAAATATTTTTTTTATAAATGTACATCTATTAATATTAACTCGAGTTAAATCTTACTTGCAAATTCAATTATATACATATATCTATACAGAACAAGTACGCAATAAAATTATAGATACTATAATAAAATATAGTATTGTGTATTTATCTGTATTATAATAGATATAAAAATTATATATTAAAAGGGAGTTGATTAGATTGACCGAAGACAAATTCTTACTTCCAGATTGTCCACTTGAATATGCAACTAATATTATAGGCGGAAAATGGAAAATGAGACTTATATGGGAATTACATCAAGCAGATTATGTTAGATTTAATCAATTAAAACGGCAATTAAATGGCATTACAGATATGATGCTCGCTAAAATTTTAAAAGAACTAGTAAAAGAAAATATAGTTAAAAGGGTTCAATATAATGAAATTCCTCCACATGTGGAATATTCTCTAACTACAAATGGATTAAATTTAGTGAATGCATTAAATGAAGTTACAAAATGGTCAAAAGGAACGCATAACGCACCAAATTAAATCAATGCTTACATCTATATTCAGATCTTTTCTCAATTCTCCTCTTGAAATTCCATGTTCTAAAATTTATTTCGAAATATTTCGGCGAGGCTTAAAATATATTGTACGATATGCCTCATCTACCTTTGGATCAAATTATCCTTCTTCTATTGTTTCATTAATTACATTTCCTTCCTTGCTCATTAGGAACGTTTAGTATACTATATAATTATAGAACACGTTCAGTTTTTATTTAAACTACCTTATTAGTTTAAATAAAAAGTTAAATTATCTCCTGGGTCGCTGCAACAGCTTCGAAGAAGATGCATTGACGACTTCAGAAGGATATTATTAGGAGGAATAAGAAAATGAATTTAATAACTGTAGATCAAGAGAAATGTATCAAATGCGGAATTTGTGCAAATGAATGTCCTGAGCAGATATTAATAATTGGGAAAAATGGTCCAGAAGCTATTTCCGAAAAATGTATTGCCTGTGGACATTGTGTAGCTGTTTGTCCTAAAAAAGCTATTAATAATGTAAAATCGCCATTAGTCAATCAAAAAAGTGCAAAAGAATTCCCAAAATTAAGTCCTGAAGAAGCAGAAAACTTTCTTCGTTCAAGACGTGCAATTCGATCTTATAAAGAAACTCCTGTTCCAAGAGAAAAATTAACGGATCTGGTTAATATCGCACATTTCGCTCCTACTGGACATAATCTACAAGGTATATCTTATATGATCATAGATGATAGAAATATACTTGATAAAGCTGTTGAACTTATTGCTGAGGAATTCGAACATGATAAATTATTCAGTGAGATATATGATAGTTATATTAAATCTTTTCGTAATGAAGGAATTGATGCTATTTTGAGAGGGGCACCTTGTCTTGTTCTAGCAACCGCTGACGTAGATTTCCCACGAGGAAGAGAAAATTCTATTTTTTCATTAGCATATATGGAACTATATGCCCCAACACTTGGATTGGGTTCTTGCTGGGCTGGAGTATTTGAAAAGATTGCACTTAAAGATAATTCGCCCATGCTTGAATTGCTAAATATTCCCAAAAGCAAAAAAATAACAGGTGCCGTTATGGTTGGATACCCAAAATATAGTTATGCAAGGTTAGTAGATAGAAATCCATTGCAAGTTACTTTTTATGAATCCAATATCTAATATTGGAATTTGTAAATGAATTATAAAGGAGATAAAATGGAAGATTTTTTAGAAAAGTTTAGTTTAAAAGGAAAAAAAGCTATTGTAACTGGTGGTACTAAAGGTCTTGGTTATGGAATGGCAGAAGGATTATTAGAAGCTGGTTGTGAAGTGGCAATTATTGGTTCTTCTGATAAAACAATGTCTACAGCAGCTGCTTTTGTTGAACAAGGTTATAAATGCCATGGTATAAAAGCAGATTTAAGAAACACACAAGATAATTATCGAGCATTTGATGATTGCTTGGCAGCACTGGATGGTAATTTGGATATTCTAGTAACTGCAGCCGGTATTCAAAGAAGACACAGAGCAGAAGATTTCCCCATCGAGGAATGGGATGAGGTTATGAGTATTAATCTTCGTTCTGTATTTATTATGTGTCAATTAGCTGGAAAAACAATGTTAAAACAAAGTTCAGGAAGAATTATTAATATCGCTTCTATGACCTCATTTTTCGGGAGTGAAATGATACCTGCGTATGCAGCAAGTAAAGGTGGCGTTGCACAATTAACTAAAGCACTTTCCAATGAATGGTCATCAAAAGGAGTAAATGTAAATGCAATTGCCCCAGGATATATGGTAACAAAATTAACGGCAGATATGAAAGAAAAAAATCCAAAACAATATGAAGAGATTACCGGAAGAATTCCAAAACATCGTTGGGGGCAAGCAGAGGATCTTAAAGGATTATCTGTATTTCTTTCTAGTGAAGCATCTTCTTATATCACAGGTGCAATTATTCCAGTAGATGGAGGATATCTAGGAAAGTAATATAAATAGCAAAATGAAAAGACATTGTATGCCTTAATGTAAGCGTATATAATGTCTTTTCATTATGTTTTATTGATAAGAGGAAAGGTTGATAAAAATGAATATTATAATAGCAAAAGCAATAACCTTGATGGCAATTATACTAACTGGATATATATTTAAGAAGATAAACATATTAAAAAAGCAAGATTTTGAAGTGATTTCCAGTATTGTTTTAAAATTAACATTGCCATGTGCAATTATTGCAAATTTAAATGGAACAAAACTAAGTCTTGAAATGCTGTTTATTATTATCATTGGATTTGGTTTTAATATTTTTCTAGTGATAGCGGGATATTTTATGAGAAAAAACAAAACAGATAAAAGCTTTTCTATGCTAAACTTATCAGGATTTAATATCGGCAACTTTACTTTACCATTTGTAAGCGGTGTTTTTTCTTCGACCAGTGTACTTGCAACTTGTATGTTTGATGCAGGAAATTCCATTATGTGTTTAGGCATGACATATGGATTTGCTTCAGCAATACAGGATCCATCGAACAAATTTGATTATAAAATTGTATTTAAGAAAGTGGTATCCTCAGTACCCGTGTGTACTTACATGTTTATGATAGTATTATCTATATGTAATATACTCATTCCATCAAACTTAATCATATTTGCACAAACCATAGGATCAGCAAATACATTTTTATCTATGCTTATGATTGGAATAGCCATTGAAGTACATTTTAATAAGAAAATTATCTCTCTAATATGGAAGCATATTATGGTACGTTATAGTATTTGTGGATTATTAGCATTGTTTATTTTCTTTATGGCTCCAATTTCTTTAGAGATGCGACAAACAATTGTTATTTTATTATTTTCACCAATTACAAGTCTAGCAACTGTTTATACACAAAAACTAGGAGGGAATACAGAGTTATCTGCATGTATTAATTCAATATCTATAATTTTTTCAGTTATTATAATAACTGTATTAATATTATTGTTTTCATAATATTAATACAATTAGGTGTTATACTTTGTCATGAGTGAAATTAGCACGTTACATAGTTAATTATTTTAACCAATGCGTTGGGCGAGTTAGTAATATTGGTAACTTTGTATTCGAATCCCCCTTAGCTGTGTTGATCTGGGATTGAGTTAGAAAAATACTGTCTGTAAGATTAGCTCCGCTTATATCAGTATCTCTTAAATCAGCTCCTATAAGATCAGCTCCACTCAGATCGACTTCTCTAAGATTTGCTGCAATAAGACATGCTCCTCTTAAGTTTGCACCCCTTAGATTATTTTTTCTAAGGTCTGAACCAATAAGATCTGCCCCTCCAGCCTTTGTTTTCTGATACTTTGAAGGGTTCTTCTGTCCCCTACATGCTTTAGACCGAACAAGTTCGCTAGTTTTAAAAAGTAGAACATTAACATTGTCCCTGTGTGATTCTACATCCAGTTTTATAAGAGAATCCGGACTTAGATGAGTGAGACGTATAGTCTCATTTATTATAGAATTGAGCTTATCTTTTACAGAATGAGCCACTTGTAATATGCTTGCCTCTGTCAGATACCATAACATTTCATGAAGTTGCCTCATTATTAGAAACACCTCAAACATTTGTTTTGCAGATTCCGGAACCAGCCTCCAATCGTGTCCACTATATGTAACTTGAGCTACCTTTTGACCTGCACCAAAACAATCATACGCAGTGCAACCTTTAAGACCCTTATCACTTAAATTTTTGTGAACAGAGCAATTAAAGTCCGATTGTAGGTTTATGCAAGGCCTACCAGCATCTTTGTTGATTGGAAAACCTTCAGACGCCGAAAAGTACAATGCAACGCAGCACAATCCAAAACATTTTTTACAGTCAACTCTCAGATTATCGATACTTGTGTCAATAGAAGATACAAATTCTTTGTTATTTCCAGATAATTCTTGATCATACTTATTTTTATATGGATATATCATATTTATTCACCTCATATTTGTAAAACTTTAATAAATTTAACTTATTAAGTATAACATAGGCAATATATTATTCAACTTTTTAAAACACTCATATAATTCTATTGTATATCATCAAGGACATTAAAAATATCAATTATTTATTATTTCGAATGTAACAAGCGTATACTTATGTACCTCTTGAAACAAGCAGATATTAAATACCTAATATGCGTAATTTACAAGCTATTACTTATATGACCATTTAAATCCAAATATGTTATAATTAAAAAATACTCTCCATGCCAATAAAATTATTAGATATATAAATAGAAAATTTTTAAAATTATAAATTTAATATACACGGATAAATTCCTACATAATCCGATCATTAAATCGTGGCTTATAAATTAAAAGGAGTGATATGTATGAAAGAAAAAAGGCCTGTATTAGTAACTTATATTGTTGATTTAAATTTTTTAAATGTTTTTTTATTGATAATATCCTCATTCCCAAAGTTTACTAAACAATTTGGAATTGTTACTGAAACACCTACTTTTTTTAATGTTGCAATTAAAGCCTTACTCTTTTTAATTCTATTAACAATATCTTATGGATTATTGAGGCTTAAAAAATGGAGTTATTGGATGATGATAACCTACAATATGTTTTTTCTAATATTATCTATTATTTATTTATTAAAACTTACCGGACCATCATCTTATAATCAAGGCTGTATATCTTCCATTTTAGGACTAACACTTATATTTTCAGCGAAGCGATACTTTATTAAATCATCTCCTGAGGAGCTATAGTATTAATAATTTTAATAAGGTAAGCCTCCACTTGAAGCTTACCTTCACATATTTTTTGAAAGATACTCTCCCCATTTCAGTGAACTAATCACTTATTATTCGAAAGATACTTTCTGCCCTTCCTAGGACTAATCATCTTTTTCTTAGCTAATGCTAACAAAAGTATATATTGCGCAAAATGCATTTGAGCGAGTTTAGTAATTCTTAATTTAATTTATTTGTAGCTGCGTAAAGAAAAATGCATGTTTGAGCGAAGCGAGTTTGCATTTTTTAGCAGATATTAATAAATCAAATTTTAGAATTACTTAGCAAAGCGAAAGCATTTAAGCAATATATACTTCTCGTTATAGCATTGGTGAAGAAAATGGATACCTTATTTTATGTTGCGGCTTCCAGGTTTTATGTATGGTGATCCACTTTTGCAAAGCGGGCAATTTGCTGGATCATAACTTTCTATACCAAGCTTTATAGCGCTGTATATAGGATAATCAATATTGCTACTTCCTCTATCTACTATACAACATATACCAACTACTTCTGCTCCAAGCCCTTTTAAAACTTCTATTGTTTCTAAAGAAGATTTACCGGTAGTCACTACATCCTCTGTAATTAAAACTTTCTGACCTTTAGTAATTTCAAATCCACGGCGTAATTCCATCTTTCCGTCTACTCTTTCAGTAAATATAGCAGGTTTCCCAGTTTGTCTACCTACTTCATAAGCTACTATTATTCCACCCATTGCAGGTCCTACTACTATATCAAAAGGTATATCTTTAATCTTCTGTGTTACTATGCTAAGTACTTTTGCAGATTTATCTGGATATTGAAGAAGTTTTGCACATTGGCAATATCTATTACTGTGTCTTCCTGATGATAACAGAAAATGTCCCTCTAGTAGTGCTCCTGATTCTTTTAATATATCTAAAACATTTATATTCATATAATCTCCTCCTATTTTAAGTACATGGCTTCTAAGTTTTCTTAAATAATTCCTCTAATTTCACTTAAATCTTTGATACCTTCTTTTATCATATACTTTTCAATTCCCTCTATTATATCTATACAAACATCAGGTTTTACAAAATTAGCAGTTCCAACTCCAACTGCCTCTGCCCCGACCATTATAAATTCTATAGCATCTTCGAATGTGGATATACCACCCATTCCCACAACTGGAACGTCTACGGCTTTGCATACTTCATGCACCATTCTAAGCGCCATTGGTTTTATTGCTGGTCCCGATACCCCTGCATATATGTTATTAAATATTGCGCGTCGTTTATGTATATCTACGGCCATACCTTTAAAAGTATTCACTAAAGATAATGCATCCGCTCCAGCTTCGCAGCATTTATATGCCATATCTACTATATCCTCAGCATTTGGTGATAACTTAACCATAAGAGGTTTCTTACATATACTTTTCACCTGGCGTACCACGTCATATGCTACCTTTGATTTAATTCCAAAAGCCATACCACCACACAATACATTAGGGCAAGATATGTTTAACTCAATTATGTCTACGGCCTCGTTGTTTAATCTTTCTATTGCAGCCATATATTCCTCAACGCTACTACCACCAACATTTGCGATTATAGCTGTGTTGCACTTAAGCATCAATGGAAGTTCTTTAGTTATAAACTTTTCAATACCTGGGTTTTGAAGCCCTACACTATTTAACATTCCACCACGTGATTCATAAATCCTTATTCCATCATTACCTTGTTTCCCATTAAGAGTAAGACCCTTGCCAGATATACCACCAAGTCTTCCTACATCGTAATAATCTTTATATTCTTCACCAAATCCAAAAGTTCCAGATGCAGCTATAACAGGATTTTTTAAAACTACTCCACATAATTCTACCTTAGTCATTAAAAATCAAATCCTCTCCGTTAAATACTGGGCCATCCTTACATGTTCTCTTATTCCCACCCTTTGTTTTACAAGTGCAAACAAGACATGCACCTATTCCACAGGCCATATGATTTTCCATAGACACATATACCGGTACCTTCGCATCATTACACATAGTTATAACTTTTCTCATCATAATTTCTGGTCCACAACAAATAACTGTTCTATAATCTTTTGGATTTAGTATGTCCGTTATGTATCCTTTATGACCAATTTTACCGCTTTCTGTGGATAAGTTGATTTTATTTACATATTTTTCCACAGAATCCACAGAATAATCCACAGTTTTAAACCCAGAATACAAATCTATTTCACAACCGGTAAGTTTTTTGATCAAATAAACAAGTGGTGCTATACCAATTCCACCAGATACAACAGCAATTTTCCCTTTAATCTTATCTACCTCAAATCCATTTCCGAGTGGTCCCATTATCTGAAGCTCGTCATTCTCTTTAAGTTTACTAAAATGTTTTGTTCCTTGCCCTACTATTTGATATAAAAAACTTATTTTCTCATCATCTACGTCATATACACTTATAGGTCTTGGCAATAGTGGTTCAAGTTGACCCGTCTTTAACATAAAAAATTGTCCTGGCTTTACATTAAATTTACCTTTTATAGAAAGCTTATACACACCCTCACTTATTAAAACATTCTCATATGTCTTCTCGACTGAGTATTTCAAATAAACCCCTCCAGTGCTTAATAAAAATCATATATTATTTATTAGCTGCTTTTCTTATAGCATCTCTCATTTTTATAGCTTCTGCCCTAGCACACTGTTCAAAATGACTTCCACCATTTTCAACTTTCTTATACGCAAGCAATATACTTCTAGATGCATTCACAACTCCGCCATTTCCATTTTTTAAATAAATAGCAACATCATTTGCTGCTCCACCTTGTGCTCCATAACCAGGTATCAAGAAAAACATTTTTTCAAGATCTTTCCTCATCTTTAAGCCTTCATCTATATGAGTACATCCAACAACTCCACCTACAGAGCTATAACCACATTCTCCCATAAATTCACTACCGATTTTTAATAATTTTTCACCTACTATATCATAAACTTTTTTATTTTCTTTATTCTCTATATATTCTATATCTTCTGCACCTTTATTCGATGTTCTTACTAGAGAAAATAATCCTTTTTCATTGTTTTTTACATAAGGAAGATACGGCTCAATACTATCCATACCCATATATGGATTAACAGTTATAAAATCACTTTCAAAGTCTCCTTCAAAATGGGCTTTAGCATACATTTGAGCAGTTTTAGCAATGTCCCCTCTTTTAATGTCTGCAATTGCTAAACATCCTTTGCTTTTTATATATGTTAAAGTGTCTTTATATACTTTTAAACCATTTAAGCCAAGTGCTTCATAATATGCTATTTGTACCTTATAACACGCGGCTATGTCATATGTAGCATCAATTATCATTTGATTAAATCTATATAATGCGTGCTCATCATGCATAAATTTATTTCTAAACTCTACTGGTAAATACTCCAAATCAGTATCAAGCCCTACACATACATTACCTTTTTTTTCTACGCTTTCAAATAATCTATCTATAATCAATCATTATTCCACCTTTGCTATTTTATTTGCTTATCCATTCTTCGTTCTTGTCTGTTTTAGCTTTGTAAATTATTCTTCCAGCTTTAATAGTACACATAACTTTGCCTACTACACTCTTACCATCAAAAGGAGAATTATGTCCTTTTGATAAAAATTGTGAGCAATCAATATTGTACTTAGATTTAATATCTAAGAGAACCAAGTCTCCATCAAATCCAATTTTAATTTCGCCCTTATTTAACATCATAATTTTAGCTGGGTTTTTTGACATCAACTCAGAAAGTTTATTTATAGTAATATGGCCTTCTTCTACCAGTTTAGTGTAACATACCGGAAAGGAGGTTTCTAGCCCTGATATACCAGGTGCTCCATTTATTTTATCTTGGACGCTGTGTGGTGCATGGTCCGTTGCTATAACATCCACAAAGCCATCTTGCATCGCCTTAATTATAAAATTTACATCCTCCATTTTCCTCATAGGTGGATTTACTCTATACTTTGTTTCCTCGGTTAGTGCTACATGATGTGGTGTAACCTCGCAGGTAACTCGTGCCCCCTGTTTTTTACCATCTATAACATCCTTCATAGCTTCTTTCGTACTAACATGGGCTAAGTGAAGCTTGCAACCTGTAAATTTTGAAAGAGCTATATCTCTCCAACTCATCATATTCTCTGCGAGCCTCGTATCAATATCTACTAATTCTTCATTTTCAGCATGAGATATTATTGTTAAATTCTTCTCTTTAGCTGCAACCATCGCCTCAAGCATTACACGACTGTTAGAAACGCCCTTACCATCATCGGATATAAATCTCACTTTCGGTGTTAGCTGATATAAATGATCTATAGATTTTCCAAGTAAATCCTCTGTAATTGATGCACATTGGTGAATATCAACAAGATTTATTTCGCTCGCTTTTTCAAGGACCTTATC
Organism: Clostridium estertheticum; assembly: GCF_026650985.1. GTDB lineage: Bacteria > Bacillota > Clostridia > Clostridiales > Clostridiaceae > Clostridium_AD > Clostridium_AD estertheticum_C. Next base: position 4,690,752 of record NZ_CP086239.1, on the reverse strand, counting down.
TATTACGTCCATTGAGCTACATACTGGTTTTGTATTTGCCATTAAATTTATTGCAGTATAACCACCACGAACTGCTGCCCTACTTCCTGATAACAAGTCTTCTTTATACGTATATCCAGGTTCTCTAAAATGACTGTGAAGATCTATAAAAGAGGGTGATAAAACATATCCCTCTCCATCTAGTACCTCACAGTCTTTTTCTATATTCTTTCCTATTTCATATATTATCCCTTTATTTATATACACATCGAAAATAGAATCTTGTGATGAATCAACTACCCTTGCATTTTTTATTAATAATTCCATTAGTTTATCATCCTTTCACGCTTTATTAAAATTCTACATACCTTTTAATTCAAATTACGTGTTTATTATGATATATTATTTGGGTTATTAATCTCATCGCAGTACATACATCTGTATTCGCCTTTTTCTCTATTCGATAGATAAAAGCTATGTTGAATTTCTTGCTCTGTAGATGTAATACATCTTGGATTAATGCATTTTATTATATTTTCAACATTGTCAGGTAATTTTAATTTAATTTTACTTTCAATTTTTTCTCCAGTTATTATATCTATTGTTATGTTAGGATCTATAAATCCTAAAACTGTATAATCTATATCAATCTCATTTTCTATTTTAATTATATCTTTTCTCCCAAGCTTACCACTAGGCGCATTCATAATAAGTGCCACAGTAAACTCAGCTTTATCCAAACCTAAATAGTTGAATATTTTAAGTCCTACACCAGCTTTAATATGATCTATTACTATTCCTCTTTTTATACTATTTATACTTACCATTATTTATCATCCCCCAAAAGTTTAGCAATAAGTGCCATTCTTACATACATACCATACTTTGCTTGTCTAAAGTAACATGCCCTTGGATCAGTATCTAATTCAACAGCTATTTCATTAACTCTAGGAAGTGGGTGAAGTATTATCATATCTTTCTTAGCTTTTACCATTTTTTCTTTGTTTAATATATAAATATCTTTAAGCCTTATATAATCTTCCTCATTAAAGAATCTTTCTTTTTGAACTCTAGTCATATACAATATATCAAGATCTCCGATTACCTCTTCTAATTTTTCAACCTCTTCAAACTCTATGTTATTTTTCTCAAGTACTTCTTCTTTAATATATTTAGGAATTTTTAATTCATTTGGTGCTATTAGTATAAACTTAATATTTTCGTATCTTGACATGGCTTTTATTAATGAATGAACTGTTCTACCAAACTTTAAATCACCACAAATTCCTATTGTTAAGTTTGATAATGTTCCTTTAATATTTCTTATGGTTAAAAGATCTGTTAATGTTTGAGTTGGATGTTGATGACCACCATCACCTGCATTTATTACTGGCATTTGAGAATTCATAGCTGCAACCTTAGCTGCGCCTTCTTTAGGATGTCTTATTGCTGCAATATCAGCATAACACTCTACAGTTCGTATAGTATCAGCTACACTTTCTCCCTTTGATGCTGAACTAGATTGTGCCTCAGAGAAACCTAACACCTCGCCTCCAAGTCTTAACATTGCTGCTTCAAAACTTAATCTTGTACGTGTGCTTGGTTCATAAAACAATGTTGCCAAAATTTTTCCATCACATATATGAGCATAATCCTTAGGATTTTTAATTATTTCATCTGCATAATCAAAAATCTCCTCTAGTTCTAGTAGTGATAAATCCATTGGGTCAATCAAATTTCTTCCTTTTAACATATTATATCCTCTCCTTCTCAGTCTCTCGGACTAAATTTAAAGGTACAGTAGCACTCTTAATATTGTGTTTATTTTATGATTTTTTTATAAACAAAAAACGCCATCTCTATTGTGAGAAGGCGTAGTAATAACACTTTAAATATCTACTTCCTTCTCGATCTCTCGGACCAAATTAAAGGTAATTTTTTATCTATGCTTTTGTTTTATATTACTATATAATTTAGTCTTTGTCAATATAATTTGCAATGCAGGTGCATTAACTTTTGTGTCTAGCATATAATTTATATTATTACATCTAGTCACCAACTATTTGAACACAATGTTCTAAAACATACCATTCACACATACAATCTAATTAAGAACAATTCAGATATAGACAAGCCAAAACAAATAAGCATAATTAAAAATATATTTTAACCGATTGAGCATGTTTTGATACATTTATGCAGTATAAATAATCTATAATTAGGGAGATATGACTATGGATATTGGAGTTACTCAATCTATTACAGAATTACAACAAGCTGAACAGAATTTTAAATATGCAGCTCCTGAGTTTGTTGCCATTGCAATAATGCAGTTATTAGCTGCTAGAATGAAAGTTGATATCTTATTAAGACTAAAGAAACAAAGCGGAGCCACTCCAATAGACCCATGAACCTATCCTATTTGGTGATAATGTCTTCATTACATAAGTGTTTATCGTATAATATTTATGACATTTTATGAAGACATAATTTCTTAACGGCTTCTTCAATCTGGGGTAAGCTTTTACCAATGCTACTGTCCACGGCTATGGTAATTGCTCCTTCAACTAGTGCAACGTCTAAAATCTTCACATTACTTTGCATTTCATCTGTCAAAGATTCAATCGCCATTTGAGCATTCATGCATGCACTACCAAGGTCAAATAATATAACAACGCCGTCCTCTGAGTATACTTGTTTTATTGCTAAAATGATCCTTTCTAAATCCGTTCCAAGTTCATTATCGCTAGTCCCTCCAGCTGATGCGATAGGTACATTATTTGCCATTTGAAGTGCTAATTCTTTTACCCCTTCAGCTACCTTGCTACTATGTGAAACTATCACAATTCCTACCATATATTACACCTTACTTTCATTTATGTTTTTTACTTCTTCATAAACAGTATTTAATATTAAATAACTAGATGTTGCACCTGCATCTTGATGACCAATACTTCTTTCGCCAAGATAACTAGCTCTTCCTTTAGTAGCAATTATAGTTTTTGTATATTCCACTCCTTGCATCGCAGCATCTTTTGAAGCTTTTAGGACCTCTAGTGGGTTTTTACCTGCGTCTTCTGCTTCTTTCATAGCAACAATCGCTGGTGCTATAGCATCAATCATTGTTTTTTCTCCCCTTTGAGCTTTTCCACGCATCATAACTCCACCAAGGGCAGCTTCGAGTATCTCAATATAATCTTTAACATCAATATCCGCTTTACCATTAATAGCAGCCGCTGCTTTCATAAATGCTGTGCCATATAATGGTCCTGCTGCTCCTCCAACATTCGATATTAGTGCCATGCCAGTTTTCTTAAGAATAACTCCGATATCAAGTCCATCATCATCCTTTAATTTTGTTACAACTGCATTAAACCCTTTATTCATGTTTATTCCATGATCCCCATCACCTATAGCTGCATCTAACTCGCTTAAATAAATCTTGTTTTTTTCAAGTACTTCTGCAATTTTATTTAAAATTAATATTACTTGTAATCCTGTAATGCTCATTTTTTCACATCCCTCCTTATATTTAAGCGTTTTCATTTTACATATCTTAATTTGTTATCTTACTATAACACTTTTAATGCTGCTGTATCTGCCGATGCATCTAATAGAATTTTTAATTCATCATCTAGTTTTAAAAGCGTAACAGAACATCCTGTCATTTCAAGAGAAGTCATAAACTCACCAACAAAAGTTTTATAAACTTTTATCCCCTTTTCTTCTAATATCTTATGAACTTTTCTATTGACAATGTACAACTCCATTAGTGGAGTAGATGCGAGTCCATTGACCATAATAGCAACTTCATCTCCGCCCGTGAGTGTCATATCAGTTAATATTTTACCTAACATATGATCTACTAGTTCATCAACAGGTTTAATTGTTTGTCTATGAGTGCCTGGCTCTCCATGAATACCAATACCAATTTCGATTTCATCCTCAGCTAAAGTAAAGTTAGGTTTTCCAAGCGCAGGGACTATGCAAGGTGTTAATGCAATTCCCATACTTCGTACATTATCAATTACTTTTTGTGCTACCAACTTAACATCTTCTAAATTTGCTCCTGTTTCTGCTTTTGCACCAGCTATTTTATGTACAAATACAGTTCCAGCTACCCCACGTCTTCCTGCTGTAAAAAGACTATTCTCAACTGCTACATCGTCATTAACAACGACACTTTCAACTTTTATACCATCCATTTGCGCCATTTCACTTGCCATTTCAAAATTCATTACATCTCCTGTATAGTTTTTAACAACTAAAAGAACTCCTACTCCTCCATTAACTGCTTTTATAGCTTCATATATTGGATCTGGGGCAGGTGACGTAAATACTGGCCCTAAAACCGCTGCATTTAGCATTCCTTTTCCTACATAACCTGCATGTGCTGGTTCATGACCACTTCCCCCTCCGCTAACCAAAGCAACTTTCCCGGATATCGGTGAATCTTTTCTAACAATTACATCCACATTTTCAAGTTTTTTAATATAATTTGGATGTGCCATTACCATACCTTCTAACATCTCTTCAACAACAGATTCTGGGTTATTAATTAATTTTTTCATTTATATTCTCCTCCATTCGTTATAAAGTTAATCATACCTTATATCTTCTACAAATGAGCGAGCATTCCTCCAAATATTCAGACTATTTATTCTAAAGTTTGAATATTTCCCAAAAATACTAAGGTAACAATAATTTTATATTATCGTCGCCTTAACATTTTATAATTATGTTTATAAATTCTAATTTGTCTTAGTACCATGCATACTCTTCCTGGCTGCCTGAAGCTTTGTATTTATCGTATTAGCTTGCACTTGCGTGATCACTTTGCTAGTAACTAATGATGCTAATTGATTATTTTTAGAATTTGATCCTTCTGTTGGTTTCGTACCACTTGGTTTTTCACCATTTGCAGGTGCACTACCAGTTGATTTCTCGCTACCCTCTTTAGCTGTCCCACTTGGTTTTTCGCCACTTGGCCTAGCTTTTGCGACTACAGCAAGAACCTTGTCAGACTGAGATTGTGTTATTGTTTTATCTGTGACTAACGCTTTAAGAACAGTTGTGTACGTTGTTTTCATTGTCGATGTATCAGGTTTTGTTGTTTCTGTAGTTGTCGTTACTGCAGTTGTTGTAGTTGCTGCCGTTGTTGATGCTGTTGTTTTTGAACCACATCCAACAAACATTGCCATAGTTATAGAAGAAGCTATTAATATTGAAGTTATTTTTTTAGCATTTTTCATTTTTGCACCATCCATTTTAGTTTATTATTTTTTGCATTCACAATAAAATATTTAATAGGTTTCTATATATTTATAATAACAGTTAATTATTGCAAAATAATCAAATAAATATGTAAACTTTATGTGGTTTTATATATCTTAAGATTATTTATATTTTACTATTTAATATATTAAGTGATTAGAATCTGATAAATTGTCTATAATCTAATTAGACCAACCTATTATTTGATTTGAAACTTAATAAACTGATTAAAACAATACTGCACTGGGTTCCCCCTAAGTGCAGTATTGTTTTTTATTCTATGTAAATTGCAATCAATTTGATATGAAGAAGTACAAAAAATAGCAAGTTCTACATTTCTGTAAAGCTTGCTATATCATCGTTTATGGTGCGCCCAGAGGGAGTCGAACCCACGACCTTCAGATTCGAAGTCTGCAACTCTATCCATCTGAGCTATGGGCGCATAATAAATTAATTTTTAAAAAGTCCTTAGTATAAATACTAAAGACTTTTTTTGGAGCGGGTAGAGGGAATCGAACCCTCATAATTAGCTTGGAAGGCTAACACTCTACCACTGAGTTATACCCGCGTATTTTGGAGCGGAAGACGAGATTCGAACTCGCGACGTCCACCTTGGCAAGGTGGCACTCTACCACTGAGCTACTTCCGCATGTATAATTTCTAAATAATGACTTGCCTTATAAATAGTAATGGTGCAGGTGAAGGGAGTTGAACCCATACACCCGAAGGCGCTAGATCCTAAGTCTAGTGCGTCTGCCAATTCCGCCACACCTGCATATTATTACTATTTTGGTGGCTTACCGGAGAATCGAACTCCGGACACCATGATTAAAAGTCATGTGCTCTACCAACTGAGCTAGTAAACCATATTAATTTATAGCAAACATAAATTTGAAAATGGGGTGGACGATGGGACTCGAACCCACGACAACCAGTACCACAAACTGGCGCTCTACCAACTGAACTACGTCCACCATATGGTGCGTCTTAAGGGATTCGAACCCCCGGCCCACGCCTTAGAAGGGCGTTGCTCTATCCAACTGAGCTAAAGACGCATATTAAGTAAAAATGGAGCGGGTAGAGGGAATCGAACCCTCGTAATTAGCTTGGAAGGCTAACACTCTACCATTGAGTTATACCCGCTTGTTAATTTAAATGGTCGGGGTGACAGGGATTGAACCTGCGACCTCATGGTCCCAAACCACGCGCGCTCCCAGCTGCGCTACACCCCGGCAAAATTTAAATGGTGCGCCATCGGGGTCTTGAACCCCGGACACCCTGATTAAGAGTCAGGTGCTCTACCAACTGAGCTAATGACACATATTTTGGTGAATCTTAAAGAATTTAATCCTTTATGCCTAAAACATTACTCTATCCAACTGAGCTAAACATACCTGGAACTTTAATATGTAATAACATACTTGGAGCGGGAGACGAGATTCGAACTCGCGACGTTCACCTTGGCAAGGTGACGCTCTACCACTGAGCCACCCCCGCATGTATGATTTAAATATTAATTTAATTTCAAATAGTAATGGTGCAGGTGAAGGGAGTTGAACCCATACACCCGAAGGCGCTAGATCCTAAGTCTAGTGCGTCTGCCAATTCCGCCACACCTGCATATTATTACTATTTTGGTGGCTTACCGGAGAATCGAACTCCGGACACCATGATTAAAAGTCATGTGCTCTACCAACTGAGCTAGTAAACCATAATGGCTGGGATAGCAGGATTTGAACCTACGAATGCCACAGTCAAAGTGTGGTGCCTTACCGCTTGGCGATATCCCAATTGTAAATGGGGTGGACGATGGGACTCGAACCCACGACAACCAGTACCACAAACTGGCGCTCTACCAACTGAACTACGTCCACCATATGGTGCGTCTTAAGGGATTCGAACCCCCGGCCCACGCCTTAGAAGGGCGTTGCTCTATCCAACTGAGCTAAAGACGCATATTTGGAGCGGGTAGAGGGAATCGAACCCTCGTAATTAGCTTGGAAGGCTAACACTCTACCATTGAGTTATACCCGCTTATTAATTTAAATGGTCGGGGTGACAGGGATTGAACCTGCGACCTCATGGTCCCAAACCACGCGCGCTCCCAGCTGCGCTACACCCCGATATTCATTAAACATCCATAAAATCATTTAATGTTCTAAATTAACTTTCTCGTCTTATTCATTGTATTTAATGAATTTTTCCGACGACATGGATTATTTTACACCATATATATTAATACGTCAATACCTTTTTTATAACTTTTATATATTTTAATAAGAAAGTAGTCTTATTATGCAAATAAATGTTACATTTCATACTAAGTTCACGTGTAAATACCCTTCTAAATTATTAAGTTAAAATCTTATCACCTTTGGTTCTATAGTCCCTTTATTAATACTTATAATAGCGTAACTCCTATCCCCATCTCTTGGAAGCGATGCACTACCAGGATTTATATACCATATTCCTTCTTCAAAATCTATTTTTGCAATATGTGTGTGTCCATATAAAACTATGTCAGCCCCTGTTTCTAAGGCTTTATATCTAAGTCCAGACAAATTTTCTTTTACGCCATATTTATGCCCATGTGTTAAAAAAATCTTTTTCCCACCAACGTCTAAAAGTCTATCACTTGGTACACTTGCAGAAAAATCACAATTTCCTTTTACATTTATTATATCGCCCTTATAATACTTTTTTATATTAGCTATGTCGTCTACATTATCGCCTAAGTGAATTAACACATCTACTCCATTTATCTCCCTTTCTAGCCTCTCTATGCTACTAATAACCATATGTGTATCACTTATAACACCTATGTACATTTTCAATCACCCTCTTCACTAATAAATCTTACTTTATCCTATTCTTTTTTATGTTCATAATAATTATATTTATTATACTAAATCTTTAAGTTCAATTTTTAATTTATTTAATGCTCTTCCCCTATGACTAATAGCATTTTTGACCTCAGCGTTCATCTGAGCAAATGTTTTTTTGTATTCTTTCACATAAAATAATGGGTCGTACCCAAATCCTTCATCACCTATAAATTCAGATGTGATTACTCCCTCCACTTGACCCTGCACTTTTATTATTTTATCTGCATTAACTATAAGTACCATTGCGCAAATAAATTTTGCCTTTCGTTCATGCTCACTTGCACCATCTAAAAGATATAATAATTTTTCATTATTTGCTAGATCATCTCCATGAACGCCAGCAAACCTAGCTGAAAAAACTCCTGGCGCTCCATTTAACGATTCCACAGCTAAGCCTGAATCATCCGCGAGTACCATGTTCCCGTCAGCTATCTTGTAAATTTCACTAGCCTTTATGTATGCATTGTCAATAAATGTACTTCCTGTTTCGTCTACATCTATATTAATATTGGCTTCTTTTAAAGATAATATTTCAAAATCAAACTCTGATAAAATCTCTTTTATCTCTTTAATTTTATGATCATTATTACTGGCAATTATTATTTTCTTCTTCATACTTATCCCCTTTGTCTATATTACCTATAGTTCTCTTTTATTATTATCTATTATTTGTTTTAAGTCACCCCAATTTAATTTTGAAGCCTTCATTCAAATTTACCCTTCTAAATTTAATAAAACTAGCACATTTTGCTAAATGTAATCATATTATCTATATAAGGACTAATATATGGTGGTGATATAATGAATTTTCTAGGACCTTTTTTAAGAGTCAATACATTGAACAAAAACAACATAAGAAATCAATTTTTCTACTTATCAAAAGAATCATTAAAAGATATAGTTTTTGACTCCAAATGTGGTGTATATATTCCGGCACGAGATTTAAGATCTAAATCTTTTTCTAAGGTTGATATTAACACAATTAATTTAAATTCTCCACTTTTATGTGTTTACAAAAAAGCAGATGCTAAATTAAAAATGAAAGAAGGAACATTAAATTGGAATGAAAGCAAGGTTAAAAAAGAAATAACCATTAATAGCAATGCATTCATGACTTTATCATTATTAGAACTCGTAGAATATTATCGTAGCTTTAAGAAAATAGATGATACGAAATATGCACTAAGCTCTCTTTATCTTAAGTTATGCAAAGAACAACTAGAATTTTATGCTTCTTATTTTCGAAATAAAGATGGTCTTTTTGTAGATAAAAAAGATATAACAGATCCTATGCAAGAAGAATTTACTTTTGAAGATAAAAACACCAAATTCAAGTTTTCTGATCAAGCTTTTATGATGGCTGCTTACTACAAATACTCTTCTTTTGATAATGATGAACAAGAATATGAAAAATTTGCTTTAGACATCCTTGATATGTTCACTTTGTATAAAGAAGAAATTTACAATGTTTCATTTGAAGAACTCAACAAGATATGCTTAGCCCTAAACATTTTTTACAAGTACTCCGGCCTCGAGAAATGTGAAAATTTACTAATAGATTTTCTTGATTTACTTATCGATCAATATAATACTAAACCCTCTTTAATTATTAATGCTAAATTAGATTACTCCTGTATGCTTTTTATAAATTGTACACTTATGTATAATAGTACTTCCATTCATAAATTCAAAGATACTAGTGATGACTTATATGAAAAGCTCGCAAAATTATATGATAGTGAAAAGGGTTTATTACTAAAAGAAAGCTCCGAAAAAGAAGTAACTTTTACCTCTGATGAGATTATGCTCTACATTTATAGCTTAATGTTATATTCTGATTCTAATACTATAGATGATAACTCAAACATGCTTCAAGATATTTTCAAGCACCAAATTTTGGACTCTGGCATAGTCTTAAGTTGGCCTGATTCTCCATCACTGGATGATTCAGAACATTACAGAAATTTCTCGCTTAAGTCTGAAGATCTGATCCAAGACGATAATTTCAGAGCGCCAGAGGCTCCAACACCTGAAAATAATGAATTAGCATCAATATTCATCAAAAATATAGTATACAACAAACGTAAAGAAAACTTTAAACAAAGTAAATCATCTTTTGATAGTAGCAAAAATATGTTTATATTTTTCTTAACAATATTCTTTCATAATCAATGATGTTATTATCTAATAATTTTTCTCGGATTATGCTATAACTAAAAGTATATATTGCTGGAATGCTTTCACTTCACCTTGTTCAAATGCATTCTACGCAATATATACTTTTGTTAGCATAATCCGAGAAAAAAATCTTATTCCTCTAAAAAATAGAGCATAAAAAATTTCTTAATTTAAAATTAATACATTTAGGTTAAGTTCCTAAAAATTATTATATATTATTTTGTAGCATCATTGTCCTTATAAGCATAATCGAATTTTAGATTTCCACCTTTAGTTGTGTAAATATCTTTGATATTTGATTTTTTACATATCACTGTGTTTGCTATATATACAGGTATACATGGTAAATCTTTTGCGAGTATTTCTTGTGCCTGATTATAAATTGTTACTTTTTTATTATTATTGTTTTCCATTAATGCTTTGTCTATAGTTTTATCATAATTTGCATTTTTATATCCATATATATTATCTTTTGAATTAGCTGTCCACTTAGAAAAGAACTTATAACCGTCTCCGTATTCTTCATCATTTCCTGTAAATTCTATGTTATAATTTCCCGAATTTATTACTTTTTTAAGATCATCTTTTTTATAACCAGTACAAACTACATCTATATTTAAATATTTTTTTATACTTTTAGCTATTTCTCCACTTATCTTAGTATCAAAATTTTTATTTTCATACACCATAACTAATTTTTGTTCTTTATCATAAGTACTATTTTTTAAAAATTCTTGACCTTTAATTTTATTTCGAGATTCATCAAAAATTAATTTATCACTATTATCAATAAGACTAGTATAAGGGGTATAGTTCATTGTCGGAACCGCCAAGTCTTCTGATAAAGTTTCTATTATTAATTTTCTATTTATTATTTCATTTATTGCATTCCTAAAGTTTTGGTCTACTAGTCCTTTAGCTTTTAAATTAAAATTCAGATAATACCTACTTTGTGTAGGTTTAACTTCAGTTTTCTTTTCATCACTAAGAGTACTTATTTCACTTATTGGTGGGCTTACAAAGACATCAATTTTTGAGTTTGCACTATCTCCATTAGTTTCAAAGTCAGCAAGTGCTTTCTCATCTCCAATTACTGACGTAAACAACATTTCACTGCTAACAATTTCATTTACCCTCCAATATTTTTGATTTCTTAGTAATGTTATTTCCCCCTCCTTATTTATGTTTTTTATAATAAATGGACCGCTATACTCAATTTGCTTATAGTTGTCTTTCCAATTTTTCATATTCGTATTATCATCTCTTAAAGTAAAAACCGGATTACTAAGGATATTAATAAAGTTATCCTTTGGGCTATTTAACCTTATCTCTAGACTTAAATTATCCTTTGATGCTACTATCCCAACTTTATCAAACGCTACTTTTCCCATACTAAACTCTTTAGCTCCAAATATACAATATAATTGCTCTGAAAAATTATTTCCTTTTTCCAATAAAACATCATGAAAAAATCTTACAAAATCTGTAGCTTTTATATCTGTCCCATTACTGTAATGAAGATCCTTTCTTAATTTGAATGTATAACCTATTTTATCTTTTGAAATCTCATATTTTTCTGCCATTCCAGGCACTATTTTCCCATCTTTATCTTCTCGTACTAATCCTTCAAATAAAACTAATAACAAGTCTTTTTCGCGAATATTATCATTATCTACCATTAACAAATCTGATGGTAATTCTCCTAAATTGTAAACTAAATATTTCCTAGATATTGAAGTTGTCACTTTTTTTTGAACACATCCACTAGTAAACATTATCATAAAAATTAAAATTACACATAATATTTTTTTCATACCTACCCCCTGTCTTAGCCGTAGTTAAATAACTAACAAGTTAGTATTTTGATATACATTATTAAAAGTATTAACCTTTAACATATGAAATAATCAAATGTATGATAAAAGTGTAAATATTTTTAGAAATATAAATTTGATACAATGTATTGTTAGTAGGAGGACTAGTAGAGTTTATGCTTTCGTGTCAAATTTATTAGAATGTTCAGTCTCACCCAATTTTTTAATAAGTTTTTCAACCAATTTTGTAGAATTTAGTGCTGCCATTTCTATATTACTTTCAAATGTTTCTAAGGCATTCTCGTCTGCATTATCTGACATTGAACGAATAACTATAAAAGGAATATTATTTACATAACATGTATGAGCTACACTAGCACTTTCCATATCAACACACAGCGGATTAAAATTTTCAATTAAACCTTCTCTTTCATTACGTTCAACAAATGCTTCGCCAGTAATAATCCTTCCAAAATGAAACTTGCTTGTACCTGATAAATCCTTAGAAATATCTTCACATATATTTAGCAGTTCGACATCTGACCTGAAATATATATCTTTCATCCAAGGATGATATTCTGTTAAGATTCCATTTGCAACATCGTGATATGCAACCTCATTTGAAACAACTGTGTCTCCAATTCCAAGTTCTCTATTTAATGCCCCTGCAACTCCTGTTAATACAATGTGAGTAACTTCAAATTTACTAATTAAAATTTGTGTAGCAATAGCAGCATTAACTTTACATACTCCACAAAATGCCGAAACTACCTCGACGTCTTCATATATTCCGGAATAAAATTTTAACATAGCATGTTCCCTAATTTTTTTATTTAATATTTTATTTATAAAAGGCATTATTTCTCTTTCAGCAGGTCCTAATACACCTATTCTCATAGCTTTACCACCCTCCCATATATGATATATATAAATGATGTTTACTCTACAAATTAGAATTTGTGTATATGCTAAAATATTTTTTTAATGCAGTAACATCCATAAGAAAAAATTGGTCTGCATTATTATTAACCATATTTTCTAACTCTTTAATATTTACCCATCTTAAATTTTGAGTTTCATTTGTTTCAACTAATAAATCTCCATTGGCTTCACATATAAATACATTGACTATAAGAGAATAAGCACCTGATAGGTTTTGAGTAGTACAAAACGGGGTAAAACTAATTGTTTTATTACCATTTACAATTGTTTCGATAACCTCATCTTCGCCGTGTATGCTTGTTACATCCATCCCAGTTTCTTCTTTTACTTCACGGCGTAATGCACTAAATATATTTTCATATTCTCTAATTTTACCACCAGGTATTTCTAACATACCATTTTCTTTTCCACCATCTACTTTTTGTCGTTCTTGTATTAAAATAAACTCCTTTTTATTTACGTGTTTTTTTAAAATTACACTAACTGCTGGTGTTGCAAAATGTTCTACCATTAAAGTTTCATCTACCTTTCAAATTATGATTTATCGAGTTGTTTTATAAATAATTCATACGCAGCATTATTTTACAATCTTGTATGTATCGTATTATTGCAATACATATAATATTCTAATAACACATTTTCTACACCCTTCAATTGTTTCCTTCTTAATTTGTATAATAAATTAAACTAATCCTATATTTTTCTATAACAAACATATTAATTTTTCTTTAATCTTCTAAAACAACAAAAAAATAACACCGACATTAAACCGATGTTATTTATGAATATTAATCAGAATGTAAATAAAAGTTAACTACCACTTTACTTAGAAATTACTATAACGAAATTTCAGTATCTAAATTAATTTCATTATTTTCTATTCTTTTCTTTAAATCCTTAACTCTCTCTTCAATTTTCTTAGCTATTTTTATAAATTCCTCGTCAGATTTTCCAGTAGGATCATCTAATCCCCAATCTTCCTCGTACCTATGTGCCACAATTGGACAAACTACATTACAACCCATTTTTATTACAATATCAGCCTCTGGTATATCATCAATTAATTTTGATGTATGAGTCTCATTCATATCTAAATTATATAATTTTTTTATTATTCTAACTGCATCTTGGTTAATTTTAGGTTTAGTTTCAGTTCCTGCAGAATATGATTCAAACACAGATGACCCAAACTTTTTTCCCAAAGCCTCGGCCATTTGAGATCTACAAGAATTGTGAACACATATAAATGCTACCTTTGGTTTCATACCACCATTCTCCTTTATATAAATATATGGTAATTTATAATTTCCCTCAAAGCTGTTACAGCGACCCAGGAGATGATTTAATTAGCCTGAGGGAAGATAAATTCATTTGATTAATATACTAAAATTAAACTTTCTCTTTTGAAAAATATTTTCTTTTCCAATGTAATGCAACATTAACTAGTCCTATCATTACTGGAACCTCAACAAGTGGTCCAATAACTGCTGCAAAAGCTTCCTTGGATTGTATTCCAAATACTGCTACTGCAACTGCAATAGCAAGCTCAAAATTATTACTTGCAGCTGTAAATGCTAGTGTTACTGTTCTTTTATAATCAAATCCTTGTTTATAACTAATAAAGAATGACACTGAAAACATAATAACAAAATAAATCAGGAGTGGAATAGCTACTTTAATTACATCTAAAGGAAGTTCAACAATATATTGTCCTTTATAAGTAAACATAACTACTATTGTAAATAGCAATGCAATTAAAGCGAATGGGCTAATCTTTGGAATAAACTTCTTTGTATACCACTCAGTTCCCATTTTAGGTTCTAGAACTGCTCTTGTGAGGAATCCGAGTGCAAATGGAATTCCTAAATAAATTGCAACAGAGGAGGCTACCGCTCCCATTGAAATATTAACTTTATACCCAGTAAGTCCAAATAATGGTGGTAATACTGTTACAAAAACATATGCAAATACTGAATAGAATATTATTTGAAATATTGAATTAAAAGCCACTAATGCAGCAGCATATTCACTATCTCCACCTGCTAAATGGTTCCAGACTATTACCATGGCAATACACCTTGCAACACCTATTAATATAAGTCCTGTCATCAAACCCGGATCTGACCTTAAAAAAACTATTGCAAGTATAAACATTAATATTGGTCCAATAATCCAGTTTTGTACTAAGGATAAAGTTAAAATTTTTGGACTTTTAAATACCTTTCCAAGTTGTTTGTAATTAACCTTTGCAAGTGGTGGATATAACATTACTATTAGTCCAATTGCAATAGGTATTGATGTATTACCCACTGATAGTTTTGATAAAACAACTGCTGTTTGTGGTACTACCCAGCCGAGCAAAATACCCACTGCCATAGCAAGGAATATCCATAGGGTTAAGAACCTATCAAGTAATGCTAGTCTTGGTTTTGTATCCATATTACTCCCCCCTTTTATTCTAATAATCCATTTAACTTATCACCCTTAATTTCATCATCAGGGCTCCAAGGAATAACTGCAAATTTACCATCTGCATGTGCATCAACTTTGTTAATCCACTCAATTTCATTACTTGCTTTTGCGGCTAGTAACTTATTGGTTGTACCTGTCTTGTATAACGATGAATTAATAACCCACCATTTAGTTGAAATCGTTGCACGTATTAAATCTTCTTCTAAACGTTTTGCTTCATATACTGGTGTAGCTTCAGCCAGTGTCACTATTATAACTTCAGTTTCATCTGCATTTCGAAGCCTTGGTAATAATTTTTTAACCGACTCTGGTATGTCACCTTGTGAGCGTTTAATTTCTTGGTTATAACTTTGCGTTGAATCAAGTAACAATAGAGTATGACCTGTTGGAGCGGTATCAATAACAACAATTTGATCTTCTGCTTTATCAACTATTTCAGCAAAAGCTCTAAACACTGCAATTTCTTGTGTACATGGAGAACGCAAATCCTCCTCAACATATGCAATATCTTCGGATGCCATTGTTTCTCTAGCTTTTGAAAGAACCTCATCTTGATATTTTTTTAGTTCAGCATGCTCATCAATGTGACTCATAGTAATGTTACTGTTTTCTTTAATAACATATTTAAGATGAGCTGCAGGATCAGTTGTAGTAAGGTGTACCTTTTTCCCCTTTGCTGATAATCCGAGTGCAATAGCTGCTGCTATTGTAGTTTTACCTACACCACCCTTACCCATGGTAAATATCACCTTTTTATTACCTTTACATAAGTCTTCAATAACATCCTTTAGAGTTGGAATGGTTTTTGCATTTATTTTCTCGCGACGTAAACTATAATTATCTTTGGTAAGAAGTGCCCTAACATTATCCATTCCTGTTATATTGTAAGCTCTTAGTGGTACCATATAAGTCCTAATTTTTTTTAAACCCTCTGGCATCTCGCTTAAAGATTTTTGTTGTTTTTGGTAAAGACTTTCAGATACACTATCATCGAAAGAACTCATTACACCATTTATTATCATTGTTTGATTATTAACGCCGATTTCAGATAATTCTTTTGATGCTCTTTCCGCCTCTTTAAGTGGTGTCATTTCTGGCCTTGAAATAAGCACAAGAGTTGTTAATTCTCCATTTGCTAATGTCTCTACTGCCTTTTTATATACTTCTTTTTTACTCTCAAGTCCTGAAAGCTGGCCTAAACATGAGGCACCATGTGTGCTTTCACTAATAAAGCTACTCCAAGCTGATGGTAATTGAAGCATTCTAAGTGTATGACCCGTTGGTGCAGTATCAAATATAATATGGTCATAATCCTTTTCAAGTTTTTCATCTGTTATAAATTTTGAAAATTCATTGAATGCGGCAATTTCAACAGTACATGAACCAGAAAGCTGTTCTTCCATATTTTTAAGAACAGCCTCGGGCAACTTGCCACGATAAGGTGCAATTACACTTTCTCTGTGCTCAGCAGCGGCCATAATTGGATCAAGGTTAGCAACAATAAGATTTGGTACTTCCTTAATTGGAACGCCCTTATTTGTAAGTTCTGTGTTAAAAACATCCTGCAAATTTGATGCAGGGTCAGTACTTATAAGAAGCACTTTTTTTCCTCTATCAGCAAGGTTAACTGCAGTAGCACAAGCTGTTGAAGTTTTTCCTACACCACCTTTACCTGTATAAAATAAATATTTTGTAAGTTTAATATTTTGTGGATTAAAAATTTCCATGTTATTAAACACCTCCCGTTTTATTATCCATCTATTTCTGTATTTTATTTTGTAATGCATTTTCTTTAAATGTAAGTATTAGCAACATCCACCATCACAACCACAGCCTTTCGATGGCTTTTTTATAGATGGTTTTTTGATAACTGATTTTAGTGAACTTACTTGCACATCTAACAAACTTGCAAACTCTTCATCCGTTGGATATGTCTTTGTTTTTACAACAACATCATCCACCATTGTAACTGGAAGTACATCTATTCCTGACTCATTTAACATTTTATTTATTGTTTTATTATCAACGAACATCTGTGGGTTACCTGATAAATTATATCTTTCAACTAAAACACCATTATTTTTTAAGTTATTTATTATCGAAGAAACTCTTAATAGTTGTCTATCAACTCCTGGTCCACAAACTCCTGTTGAGCAACACATAGCTGGTTCAAATATTATCATTTTTTTCATATAAAACACTCCTCTTATATTTTTTTATTTGCATTCTTTTTTAGTCTTATCATTACATATACATTCATCTTTATCTGTAACAAGATTCATAAGAAATAATATAAGTTTATTACAGTTATTATTGTTTAGTGAGTAGTAACTCCATAGTTTCTCTTTTCTGCATTTTACAATTTCATTGTCAACTAATACCTTCATATGATGAGAAAGCGTTGGCTGTGTAAATTCAAAATGCTCTAGTATATCACAAGCACACTTTTCGCCACAGGACAAAAGATCAATTATCTTAAGTCTACTAGGATCTGAAAGTGCTTTAATAATCTTTGCATTATCATCATAATTGTTTTTCACTTCATCGCCCCTTATATTCACATTCGTCTATATATAATATACATCTTTGTCTATGGTATGTCAATATACTAGTATATAATCCAATATACATTTATTATTATATTTACATTCTTCTATATATATTCTATTCATTCTCTCATTAAGTGTTCCCATATTTTTTTAAAATAACCTAGACATTCAAAAAATTTAATACTATAAATATAAAAGGCAAATCATATTAGTTAATATGGTTTGCCTTATACCTGCGACTATAAACAATTATTATGATGTGAATTAATCTATTCCTATTACTGTACTTCTACGCTCCATAAAAACTACATCGTGCCATTTGCTATTATTAATTTTAGCAACTTTTTCTCTCCTTCCAATTTCCCTAAACCCACATTTTTCATGCAATTTTATACTTGAAATGTTTTCTCTTATAATTCCGGACTGCAAAGTCCAAAACCCATTTTCTTCTGATAATTCAATCAAACTTTTTAAAAGATTTCTCCCTATTCCTTTACCTCTATGATTTTGTCCAATATATATACTAACTTCTGCTACTCCCTTATAAACACATCTACTTGAAGTTGGACTTAGTGCTCCCCATCCTAAAACATCATTACCTAATCGAGCTACTAATCTGCATGTCTTTACATGTCCATTATTCCATTCTTCAAAGGTAGGTACTTCAGTTTGAAAAGTTGCTTTACCTGTATTAATACCTTCAAGATAAATCTTTGATACCTGCTTCCAATCTGATGATAACATTTCATCAATCTCGTAATTCATACTATTTCCTCCCTTATTTTATTCCTTTTACCAATGCTCCTGCGAAAGCACTGTCAGCCATTTCTATATCAGAGCTATTATATTCATCCTGCAAATTTTTGCTTTTTATAATAGACTCAATAGTATCTTTGGTATAAATATTAATAGGATTGATTTCAACATTCTTAAATCCAACCTTTAATAAAACATTTCTATATTCTTCAATTGGTAGCGCTCCAGCAATACATCCAACCCACATCTGTGCATCATTCTTAATTTTTTCTGATATATCTTTTAAAATAACTATATCTGCAATTGCCAATCTTCCACCTGGCTTTAAAACCCTATAGGCTTCACTAAGAGCCTTTTCTTTGTCTTCACAAAGATTAATTACACAATTAGATAATATAACATCAATTTTGTTATTGTCTATTGGAATATCTTCGATATATCCTTTGAGAAATTCAACATTTTCCACTCCCATCTTTTGTTTGTTAGTATTTGCTAACCTGAGCATTTCATCAGTCATATCAAGTCCATATACTTTACCAGTGGAGCCCACATATTTTGAAGCAATAAGAACATCAATTCCTCCCCCACTTCCAAGATCTAAAACAGTTTCACCATTCTTTAGTTCACCAAATACTAAAGGATTAGCACATCCTAAAGAAGCATTAATAGCTTCTTGTGGTAAATTATCCAAGTAGTCTAAGTCATAAATATCAGAATTATTGTTACTACAACAAGATGAAGAACATTTGCAATTACCTTTTGTCTCTTGATTAACTCTGCTGGCGATTCCTCCATAGTATTTTTTAACTTCTCCTTTTATATCACTCATAGTTTTTTACTCTCCTTTTCATTACAACATTTATTTACATTAACTACATCAACTAAGATTTGTAGGCTCTCCAGAACTTGCTCCCTCTTATCTACAGGAACTAAAGAAATTACATCAGTATAATAATCTTCCATAGTTTTCTCGATTTCTCTAAAGATTTCTTCTCCTTTTTCAGTTAACTTTATTTTTATATATCTTCTATTCTCAGTGTGAACTTCTCTAAGTACTAAACTTTCATTTACAAGGTTATTAATAGTTCTGCTCATAGTACTTTTCTCTAAATTAAGTAATTCTGCCAGACTATTTAAATTTATTTCCTTCGCTCTTCCGATTTCTACTATTGCATGACACTGAGCAAGTGTTACACCGCAACAACAAGACTTGTTTCTCTCAAGTAAACCAAGATTTCTAACCAATATTCTTACAATCTCCCTTAAATCACTGCTCTTTACGTTATTCATCATCTTCACCTCTAATACATTGTATAACACAACAGTTGTATATTGCAACATTAATCTTTATCTTTTTTTCGACATAAGTTACACATTCTTATTAAATATTTTAATTATGTATTTAGGGTAATAAATCTATGGTTTCTCTCACTAAAAATTCTTCAATAATTACTTGACAAATAAGTTCATAGGGAATACTATGCTTATATACTCATATGGGCATATAAGCATGACATTATCATAATTAACTTAAAGGATGTGAAAGTAATGGAAAATTTAACAAATTTATTTAAAGTTTTATCTGATGAAACTAGACTTAGAATTTTAGTCCTGTTATATCATAAAAAACTCTGTGTATGCCAAATACAAGGAATATTAGAAGAATCTCAGCCTAAAATTTCAAAACACTTAGCTAAACTTCGAGATATGGGCTTTGTAAAAGATGAAAGGCAAGAACAGTTTATATATTATTATATTAACAAGGATAATGAACTTCTAAACGAATTATTAGAAAAAATAATTTCAAATTCAGAAAATTACACAACGATTCAAACTGATCTAAAAAAGCTTGATAAGGGTGATCAATACATCGAAATATTTAAAACTAAATGTAATACTAATAAATAATTCTATATCAATAATTCAAAATATTATGCAGGTAGGTGACAATAATGAATGTAATATCGCAAATATTTACCTGGCTAAATAATGAGGTTTTAAAAATGACCTGGCTCTCAAATCTTATTCAAAGCTTTGTAGAAAACGTATTTGGCCTATCTATTAAAGAAAGGCTTGGTGGAAGCGTACACTTTTTTATCTATGACACTATAAAAATATTTATACTGTTATCAGTGTTGATTTTCCTTATATCCTATATTCAAAGTTATTTTCCACCAGAAAGAACAAAAAAAATTCTTGGAAATATTAAGGGCATAAAGGGAAATATATTAGGAGCCTTACTTGGAACCATTACACCATTTTGTAGTTGCTCTAGTATCCCAATATTTATAGGATTTAACTCAGCAGGACTTCCACTTGGAATAACTTTTTCCTTCCTTATATCTTCACCACTTGTAGATTTGGCATCTTTATTAATCTTAATGTCTTTCTTTGGTGCTAAGATTGCTATAACCTACGTTGTTGTAGGATTAATTTTAGCAGTTATTGGTGGAACTATTATTGATAATTTACATCTTGAAAAATATGTAGAAGGTTATGTAAAAGAAATAAAAAATGTAGATGTAGAAGTAATTGATATGACAAGGCCTGAGCGAATATCTTATTCAAAACAGCAGGTTAAAGATACAGTTCATAAAGTTTGGCTATACGTTTTAATAGGTGTTGGTATTGGTGCTGCGATACACAATTGGATACCTCAATCAATAATTAAAACTGTAGTTGGAAATAACAATCCTTTTGCAGTGCTACTCGCAACTGCTGTAGGTATACCAATGTATGCTGATATATTTGGCACATTACCAATAGCAGAAGCATTATTTCAAAAAGGGGTAGGGATTGGTACAGTATTATCCTTTATGATGGCAGTAACAGCGCTTTCACTTCCATCAATAATTATGCTTAGTAAAGTTGTAAAACCTAAATTACTGACTATATTTGTAGCTATAGTTGCAACGGGTATAGTTATAATAGGATATTTATTCAATGCATTTTCATTCTTATTTGTTTAAGAAATAATAAATTATAAAGGAGAAATATTATGATAATTAAAATTTTAGGTTCAGGATGTTCTAATTGCAAAAAACTAGAGGAAAATACTAGAAAGGCAATAGATGAGTTAGGTATTGTAGCAACTATAGAAAAGGTTACTGATTTTAAAGAAATCATGGCTTATGGAGTTATGAAAACGCCTGCTCTAGTAGTCGATGAAAAAGTGAAAATTATAGGAAGAGTTCCATCACCCGATGAAATTAAAAAATATCTATAATTAAATGTACTTTAGAAGATGAAACCATATTATATGTAATTTACATCGTTTTATTTGAATATAATGATATCAATCGAAAGAAGGAAAAATGATGAATAACATATTAACCATAATATTAATCCTTTTAATAGCTTATATACTATATCCTAAAATAATGATTAGGTTTAATAAAAATGTAAAAAATGTTTCTGGCCAGGAAGTTGTTAAACTTATACGCGAGAATAAAAATCTCATTATTTTAGATGTACGAAGTAAAAGCGAATACCAAACAGGACATATAAATGCTTCTAAACTAATGCCGGCCAATGAAATTGCTTCAAGGATTTCAGAGCTGGAAAAATTCCGTGGCAAACCAATTTTAGTACATTGCGCATCAGGTGGTAGAAGTCCTAAAGCAGTCAATGTATTACTTAAAAATAAATTCGGTCCAATATATCATATGAATCATGGACTATCAGATTTTAATGGTAATCTAAAAAAATGACTTATGTTTTTATTGCAGTAAAATAACAGAAAAAAGGAGCACAATGTGCCCCTTTTTTCTGTTATTTATTGATGATGATGTTCACCATGGTGATTGCAAACTACATCTTTATTTTCTAATGTTCCATTAATATATTCTTCAATTACCTTTGAATATTCTCCAGATGCTCCTTTTATTACCTCAAGACCATTTTGCTCTAAGCCGCTTATTGCTCCTCCACCAATTCCACCAGTAATAACCACTGTTGCTCCTTGATTTTTGAGTAAATCTGCTAATCCTTGATGCTCATGTTGAAGCTCAGCTGCTGATATTTCTTCAGTACTTATAACTTTTTTATCTTCTATAGTAACAATAACAAAACTTTTGCTCATTCCAAAATGTTGATTCACCATACTACCATTATTAGGTATTGCTATTTTCATAAAATATTACCTCCACTTTTTATTTTTTTGTCTTTTTAATAATTTTATTAATAATATTTTCAGTTATTTCTGTTAATTCATCATTTAACTTGTATTCGCCTTTATTAGAAATATTGACTATTTCCCTACACATTGGAATTTCTCCAAGTAAATCTAAATCATTTTTATTTAAGAATTCGTCTATGTTATCTGAATCAAACATTTTTATTTTCTCCGTGCATCCTGGACAAATAATATAACTCATATTCTCTATTAATCCTATTATATCGATGTCTAGCTTGTGTGCCATATTTACTGCTTTCCCAACAATCATAGATACTAAGTCCTGTGGTGTTGAAATCATTACTATTCCTGTAACTGGTATTGATTGCATTACTGTTAGAGCAACATCACCTGTGCCAGGAGGCATATCTATAATTAAATAATCAAGCTCTCCCCATATTACATCAGTCCAAAACTGCTTAACAACACCAGAAACTGCTGGTCCTCGCCAAATAACTGGATCATCTTCATTTTCCACTAAAAAATTCATTGAAATAACATCAATACCCTCAGTAGTTTTAACCGGTATAATACCCGATTCATTCATAAAAGGTTTAACATCTTTAATACCTAATAATCTTGGTATACTTGGACCAGTAATATCTGAGTCCATAAGACCAACCTTATATCCTTTTTTATTAAGTTCCTGTGCAATAAGAACGGATATTGTTGATTTACCTACCCCACCTTTTCCACTCATAACACCGATAATATTTTTAACTTTATTTAATGGATTATTTTCTATACCACATGTTTCTTTATTATCACATTCGCCATTTGACGGACAACTTTCACACTCAGCCATACATAATCGCCTCTTTTTTTTATTTGTCATATGCCATTTATATTGTAATACTATTATTCATTATTGTCAAATGCCAATAATCTTTTTAATAAAATCTCTTATAAAACTATTTATCAGAGATACTGTGTTTGTTACATTGCCTCTGACAAAAGCTACTTCGTTTATTACAAGACACTTGCTCAGATCCACATGATGGGCAAATCTTCCTATCTTCTTCATATTTTATTTCGTAAGTATTTTCGCAAGATAAACATTTAAAATTGCATACATTTCTTGTGTAATTTCCACCACTTATATTTATTGCTTTCCCCTCTATTAGAGCTATGGCAATCTTCTTCCTTGCACTATCAATTATATTCTGAAAAGTTTGTCTTGAAACGAGCATTTTCTTTGCACATTCTTCCTGATTTAAATCTTCAACGTCCTTAAGCCTCATGGCTTCAAACTCTTCAACCTTTATGAGTATTTCTTCAATTTCACATTTTCGTCTTCCTGCTGGTACAAAGTATGTATACTCGGGTAAATTCTCTACACGTCTATTTTTCACTGGTCTTGACATAAATATTATCCTCACTTTTCAAATACTATTTTCAGTGGCATATGCTATATAAAATTTTACAACTGATTAACATCAATGTCAAATAACAATGATAGAATATCAAAAGAAGAAATGATTAAAACCTGCGCTAGCGCTAATTTTACACACCTTGAGTATGTATTTATAAATACGGACCATTATGGGGTAAAATTCAAATTAATATAATTGAATTTAAAAATATGCTACCTTTATTGATATCATATTTTTTATAGAACGGAGTGATAAAATGAATAAATACACAAACCAAGGACGCCGCTCCCAATCATTATAAAAATAGGATTTACCTTCCACTTTCTAAGAATAATAATTGCAATCGTAAATAGTCCCACCGATATACCATCTATATTTTCAGTGTTACTTGATATACCCTTCCCATTCCAGAATGCTAATATTAACAAAATTAAACCTGCGGAGCCTATCATTGCTATAACAGCTGGTCTTAGTCCATTCAAAACCCCTTGAACTATAAATAAGCTTTTATATTTGTAATATAGATAAGCCAGAAAAAGAACAATAACGCAAGATGGGAAAACGCACCCTATAGTTGCCACGATTGCACCTGGCACTCCTGCAATTCTTGTACCTACAAATGTAGCACAATTAATAGCTATTGGTCCAGGCGTCATCTGAGATATTGTTATAACATCTGCAAATTCGTTCATTGATAGCCAACTGTGTATAGTAACAACCTGATTTTGAATTAATGGCATAGCAGCATAACCACCACCAACACTAAATAATCCAATTTGAAAAAAGCTCCAAAATATTTTTAGGTATATCATTTTAAATCACCAATCTTTTCTACGTGCTTTGAATAATAAATAGAAATAGCTCCCATTATACCGCTTATTAAAATTATTATAATAACATTAATATTTAGAATAAATGTAGCTATAAAAGCACCTATCATAATCATAATAGGTAATGATTTTTTTTCTTTAAAAAGAGAAATAACCATACTAATTACTACATCAATAATAACCGCTGCAACTCCGGCCTGCATTCCGCGCAGTATATATTTAACAATTAAACTATCCCTAAATGCTGTGTATGCTACCGATATGATTGATAATATAATTAATGGCGGTAATACTGTGCCTATTATTGTTATCATAGCACCTAATACTCCTGCCAAACGATAACCTACTATTATTGCTGCATTTACTGCTATTGCACCTGGTGCTGCTTGTGCAATAGCTGCTAAATCAAGCATTTCTTTTTCTTCAATCCATTTATATTCATCCACAAATTTCTTTTTCATAAGAGGAATAATAACAAACCCTCCACCAAAGGTAAATGAGCTTAAATATAAGGTTGAGGTAAATAACTTTAAATAGAATTTCACATCTTTTTTCATTTAATTCCACCCCCAATGCCAATTATAACTCTTGCAAAACTATACGTAAAATACTATTATATAATCATATACATAACCAAACAGTTATGTATGTGGGGAGGATAATTAATAATGAACTTAAGACATATGAAAATATTTGTTGCTGTTTGCCAAAACAGTAGTATTACGCTAGCTGCAAAAAAAATGTATATTTCCCAACCTGCGATCAGTACTGCAATAAAAGAAATGGAAAATTATTATGGTGTTAAATTATTTGACCGTCTATCTAAAAAGCTTTATCTAACCGAAGTTGGAAAAATTGTATTAAGTTATGCTCTTCACATAACATCTCTATTTGATGAATTAGAAACAACGATTCAAAATTCAGATTCAATTGGGGTCCTTAGAATCGGTTCTAGCATTACTATCGGTACTCATTTAATGCCAAACTATATAAAACAATTTTCATCTAGATATCCCAATATTCAAACCTTTGTAACTATAAATAATTCTGATATAATAGAAAATTTGGTAATAGATAATAAATTAGATTTTGCTCTTATTGAAGGAGTAATTCACTCCAAGAATCTTATTTCCAAAAGTTTTTTAAATGATGAACTTGTAGTTATATGTAGTTTAAATAATCCTCTTTTAAAAAAAGAAGTCATTTCAGTTAAAGATTTGGAAACTCAAAAGTTTTTAATGAGAGAAAAAAATAGTGGCACACGCGAACTTGCTGATTCTGTCTTACTACTTCATGGATTTTCTACTGTTCCAATATGGGAAAGCATAAGTACAGAAGCTATTATAAATGGCGTATCTAATGGACTAGGTATAGCGATACTTCCTTTACGCTTAGTTCAGAATTTTATACAAAATGGTACTATTAGTAAACTAAATGTAGTGGATATTAATTTAAAACGCAAATTTTATATTATTTATCATAAAAATAAGTTTTTAACCACTTCATCTATAGAATTTTTAAAACTCTGCACAGAATAACCATGTAATTCTTTTATAATCTAAAACAAAAACAATAAAAATACCACACTTCTATAACAATTATAGGGGTGTGGTATTATAAACGAAATCTCCACTTAATTGGAGTCATTTAACTTTTTATAAACTTTAACATTACTAGAACTTATACTCATTTCTTTTATTCAGATTATAAAATAATGAACTGGAATGTTGTTAAACAAATTCAGAAAATCTTTGGATTTTTTCTTTTAGTTCTAGAAAATTAATATATCTTGCTTGTCTTACTATCTCTTTTCCTTCTAAAAACATAATAACCGCAGGAATAGTAAATATTCCAAAAACACCAGCTACAGATGGCATGTTTTGGATTTCTACATGTCCACTCATAACTTTAGGATGTTTTTTAAGCAGTTCCTCAATCATGGGTAAAACGTCATCACACACACCACATCCATCTGATGAAAAATACAACATAACAAATTTGTTTTCTTTAATAAAATTTTTTATATCGTCTATAGAACTTAAATTATTCATTCTTTTCCTCCCTTTTTAATTACTCTAATCAAAATTTCAATAATTACACCGGCTCCAATTCCTAGGCTGTATGCTAATAAGTCACTCCACAAAAATCCATATCCTAGTGCCAATCCTCCAATTGTTGTGTTTCTAATAGTATCTATCCAATTAGCATGATACAACTGGCTTGATTCAATAATATAACAAAATAATATCCCAATTATTGCAACTGACTTTGTTTTCATCTCTCTAAAAATAAATCCCAAAGCAAGAAAAATCATTAATGCCCACAGAGCATCACCCAAATATGTATTCAATAAATCTGGAATAAATTTAGCCATCTTTCTTGAACCTAATCCTAAAATAATTACAACCATTGTCATCGCAGCATACAATAATCTATTACGTTTATATATCATAATTTATTTATTCCCTCACTAATTTTCAAACTTAACAACCTCCCTACGTAACTATAATTATAGGTGTTTTTTTACCTAAATTAATTGTAACGCTTTTTTGATAATAATAAACCTACCTTTTTTATTAATATAACTAATGCAAGTAATACAACTGAAATCAATGCAGTTATGCCTCCAGGCGCACAATTCATATAATAAGAAATAAATAGTGACAAGAGTATGTCTATAACACTAAACAATACCGAGTATAAAAGGGTTGATTTAAACCCTTTCCCTAGTTGCATTGCTGTAGCAACAGGCAAAGCAATCATTGAGCTTAAAACAAGTACCCCAACAATTCTCATAGAAACAGATATTGTAGCAGCAACCAATATAGCAAAAATGTAATTGATTAATTTAACATTTATTCTCCCAACTTTTGCTGCCTCTTCATCAAAGGCTATAATAACAAGTTTATTATATAATATTATTAAAGTCACAATTGATACAAGACTTAATACTAAGACGGCGTATAAATCATCTCTTGTTACAGTTAATACACTTCCAAATAGGAATGAGTTCACATTTGCATGTAATTCTCCAGAGCTCATGATGGTAATAGCAATACCAACACTTAAAGACAGAACTACAACAAGTATTAACTCAGCATATTTTTTAAAATAATCTCTTAAAAACTCAATTAAAAGTCCACAAAATGATGTAAATATGAATGAACTTATTATGGGATTTCCGTTAAATAAAAGTCCAATTGCGACTCCTGCAAGAGAAGCATGCGCTAAGGTATCACCAATCATTGAATACCTTCTTAGTACTAGGAAAAAACCAATGCATGGACAAAGTATAGAAATTAATATAGAAATCATAAAAGCATTTTGCATAAAGCTATACTGAAACATTAAATTCCTCCTCTTTGTTTGCTTTTAAATATTCTTTAATATAAATATCAGGGGTGCATAAATGACCCTTGCCTTTTGATAGATGATAAATAAGGGACGAATTATTGATGGCAGCATTAAGATTATGCTCAATGGCAATAACTGTTATCTTATTATTCCTATTTAAGTCTTTAATTAAGTTATAAATCTCTTTTTGGCTAGTTACATCAATTCCTGTTGATGGCTCATCTAAAATTAATAAATCAGGATCTCCTAGCAATGCGCGTACTATAAAAATTTTTTGACATTGGCCGCCTGATAGTGTTCCTATAAGTGAATCTTTAAAATTGAGCATATTAATAGCTTCTAACCGCCTAGTTACCAAATTCTTATCTTTTATTTTTAATACTTTTCTATAGCAATTAAGCATCTCGTATACAGTAATAGGAAATTGTGAATTTAGAAAATCAGACTTTTGAGGCACATAACCAATATTCTTATCGGTATTTACAATAGAACCCTTAGTAGGAGATAAAAAATTTAGTATTAATTTTACAAGAGTACTTTTACCGCAGCCGTTATCACCTAATATCGATAGGTACTCTCCGTTATTTATAGTTAAACCAATATTATTAAGAATATAGGGTTCCCCGTTTGTGTAAGAAAAAAATAAATTATTAATTTGAATCATAATTGTCCTCCAGTTTCTATAATTTTGTCACTTTATCAAAGCATTAATATACTAATTTGGAAAGGATTAAAGTTATTGCTATTGACAAAGGTGCCATTTATACTTATATTATAAGTGATAATGCAAATGGTTTGCAAGAAGAAATTTTAAGGGGCGATAAAAATGTTTAAAAAAATGTCAATGTTCATTTTACTTATTTGTACAACGCTAACCTTCACCGCATGCGGTAGTAAGAACGTAGAAACTACTAATGTAAAGTCTCAAAGCAAAATAAAAGTTGTAGTTTCATTCAATGCAATGAGAGAAATTACTACTGCCATAGGAAAAGATAAGGTTGATATAGTAACCATGATACCTAACGGCACTGAACCACATGATTTTGAGCCTAAGGCTAAGGATCTTGAAGGCTTAAGTACAGCTAAAATATTTGTATATAATGGGTTTGGTATGGAATCTTGGGTGGATAAGGTTTTAGAATCTGTAGATAATAAAAATTTAATTTCAGTAGATGCTTCAAAAGGTTCAGCTCCAATAGGTAATACAGAAAAAACAGAAAATGGACAATATGATCCCCATTTATGGATTAGTTTAAAAGGTGCAGAAAATCAAGCTGAAAATGTAAGGGATGCTTTAGTAAAAGCAGATCCATCTAATAAATCTTATTATGAAAAAAATTATAATGATTTCGCTTTAAAGCTCGATACTCTTTACAATGAATATGACAAAAAATTCAAAACTGTTAGTAACAAAAACTTTGTAACTGGGCATGCCGCTTTTGCATACCTTTGCAGAGACTTCGGACTAAAACAAAACAGCGTAGAAGATGTTTTTGCAGAGGGTGAACCCAGTGCTAAGAAGTTAAAAGAACTAACAGATTATTGCAAAAAGAATAAAATTAAGACTATATTTGTTGAGGATATGGTAAGCACGAAGGTTTCAGATGCTCTAGCTAAAGAAGTAGGTGCTAAAGTTGAAAAAATACACACCATAGAGAGTAAGGAAGATAATAAAGACTATCTAACATGCATGAAAGAAAACTTAGATATGATATATAACAGTTTAAAATAAATAGGTGCCACCCACGTGGCAAGTATCATCCAAATATTTTTTCTATTCTAATTTAAAAAGTATGGACTACATAAGTAACCCATACTTTTTATACATTATATAAATAGATTTACATTTGAGTCTTCAGTTTGACCTAGGTAATAACCAACTCCACCAATCTTCACACCATCAATAAGTTCTTCCTTTGTAATTCCCATAACATCCATAGACATTGAGCAAGCAACTACTTCCACTCCACTATCAATGGCTGATTTTATTAAATCTTCAAGAGAACTTATATTTTTATTTTTCATTACTGATCGGATCATTTTAGCTCCGATACCCATCATATTCATTTGAGAAAGTTTAAGCTTTCTGCTGCCTCTTGGCATCATAAATCCAAACATTGAATCTATAAGCCCTTTCTTTACTGATACTTTTTCAGGTTTTCTTATAATGTTAAGACCCCAGAATGTAAATAGTATGGTGACCTTACTACCCATTGCAACTGCTCCATTTGCTATAATAAAAGCCGCAATTGCTTTATCTAAATCACCGCTAAAAACTACCATAGTTTTATTATTTTTTTCTCGTGTTTCTGATGGCAAAGATTTATTTACCTTAGTATCGTTATTGCTTTTTTTTTTAATAAACGCATATACCATGCCTTTTTCTTTTCTTAAATCCAGTAATTCATTATTTGTTTTAGTACACCAAGCTCTAATATCCTCATAAAAACCAGGATCACTTGCTGTTACTTTTAAAATTTGGTTTTCATTTAGTTCATCAATACTAGCTTTAACTTGAATTAACGGACCTGGGCAACATAACCCACATGCATCGAGAAGTTTATCATACTTATCATCTTCTATAGCTACTTCATCTTTTATAACTTGAGTATCAGGATCTATTTTCTGTCTTTTTATTTTATCACTATCTCCGGTCTTATTTGGCTGAAATTCTGAACTTAAAACTGATTTATATCCTCCAGTTAAGTTTTTAACCTTAAAGTCTTTTTGAGCTAAAATTCTAGCAGCTACATATCCTCTGAGACCTACTTGACAATATTCAATAATTTCTTTATTTTTGTCAAGTTCTCCAATTCTTTCGCGAAGATTATCTACTGGAATATTTATAGCTCCCTCAATATGTCCATTATCAAATTCTATTTCAGTACGAACATCTAATACTACAGCATTTTCTTTATCATAAGCACTAAACTCATCAGTTGTGAGTACTTCCATTCTTCCAGCTAACACATTTTGTGCAACAAATCCTGCCATATTTACTGGGTCTTTAGCAGATGAGAAAGGTGGTGCATATGAAAGTTCAAGTTCTGTTAAATCATCAACTGTTCCTCCGAGGCGTATAACAGTAGCAAGTACATCTATTCTCTTATCAACTCCATCATAACCAACACCTTGAGCTCCAAGTATTTTACCTTGCTCATTAAAAATAAGTTTTAATGTCATAGGAAGCGCACCTGGATAGTAAGAAGCATGGCTAACTGGATGAACTAGTATAACTTTATAAGGAATATTAAGTCTAGTTAAAGTTCTTTCATTATTCCCAGTACTTGCTGCTGTAAGTCCAAAAACCTTTAAAATTGCAGTGCCTTGAGTTCCTTTATAGGTGGAATTTAGACCCGCTATATTATCAGCTGCAATTCTTCCTTGCTTATTTGCAGGTCCAGCTAGTGGAATCGCAGTATTAGTCTTATTTACAAAATCTATAACTTCTATAGCGTCACCTACTGAAAATACTCCCTCTGCACTAGTTTCCATTTTATCATTTACCATAATATGACCCTTGGCGCCTAATTTAATACCAGCTTCTTTTGCAAATTTAGTATCAGGAAATACACCTATTGCGAGTATTATCATATCAGCACTTAATTTTGCACCACTATTTAAAGTTATCTCAACACCACTTTCAGTATCTTTAAAAGCTTTCACTCCATCATTTAAAATTATTTCCACACCGTTATCTGAAATTTCTTTTTCAACGTTTAAAACAATATCAGTATCAAAAGGAGCCAATATGTGAGGTGCCGCTTCTACTAAAGTAACCTTTAGTCCTCTTTCCTTTAAGTTTTCGACCATTTCCACGCCAACATATCCACCACCAACAACTACAGCACTGTTAATCCCCGATGCATCTACATATTTTTTTATATTATCAGTATCTGGTATATTTCTTAAGGTAAATATTCTTTTACTGTTTATACCTTCTATATTAGGTTTAATTGCTTTTGCGCCTGGTGATAATACTAAATAATCATAACTTTCCTCATAGGTGCCAAGAACTTTACTATTAACTGTTACAACCTTTTTAGTAGTATCAATCGCTACTACTTCGCTGTTATTTCTAACATCTATGTTAAATCTAGCATTCATACTCTCTGGTGTTTGTACTAAAAGTTTATCTCTATCTTTTATAGTTTCACCAATGTAATAAGGTAACCCGCAATTTGCAAAAGAAATGTATTCATCTCTTTCAAACATAATTATTTCTGCATTTTCATCAAGCCGTCTAAGTCTGGCTGCTGTTGAAGCTCCACCAGCAACGCCACCTACGATTAATATTTTTTTCATCACAATTATTCCTCCTTATATTTTCTAGACTTTACCTAGATAAACTGTATCTCCAAGAACTTATTCCACGACTTAGATGGTAAATATTTTTAAAATCATTATTCACCAAAATTTCCACTGCTCTTGGGCTTCTTCCACCAGATGCACAATAAACAAGTACCGGTTTATCCTTATAAACACCAAGTTCATCAAGTTTCATAGGAAGAATCTGAACTGGAACGAGTTTTGCTCCTGGAATGTGACCATCATCATACTCCTCTTTAGTTCTTACATCTATTATAATAAATTCTTTATCATCATTTATAAGTTTATATACCTCTTCTGCGCTTACATTTTTAACCTTTGAAGAATTAAACATAATTTATACCTCCGTCGAAACTTTAATTTATATTTATATTGTTTTTTCCATTTGCATTCTTATATCTTAATATTACGATATAATAATATAATAACACATATTAACTAAAAAGCAATAGAAATTTAATTTATTTTAACCAGTAAATAAAAAGTGATACACGAGAGTTATTCGTGTACCACCATATTTATTATCTTTAATTTTAGTTCACATTACTATTAATAACTAATCGATATGCTTACATTAATTCTTATTTTTAAAAATAAATTCTACTAATTCCCTGACTTCCTCATTACAAATACTATAATTGATCTCTAGCCCATTTCTTTTTCCTACAATTATTTTTGCCATTCTTAATTTTTGTAAATGTTGAGATAAAGTAGATTGTGGAATACCTAAACAATCTTGCATGTGACTTACATTACATGTCCCTTTTCCCAGTAATCCATTAATAATACACAACCTTACCGGATGAGCTAATATCTTAAGCATTTCTGCAATTTCATTATATTCCATATAATCCTTTTCCATAACATTTACCTCTTTCTAAATATATTTTCATACTAATATTGTTATATTCATATATTATGATACAAATAACAATTAATATCAATATATTATTTTAAATTAAATCTTTCATAGATTCTTTTCCCATTGGACCTTACTAAGTTTATAATAGTAAAATTCCTGATTTTCAATATGGATATTGCTTATAAAATTGAAACCACATTTTTCTATTACTCTATTTGAAGATTTATTATATGTTAATGCAATAGCGTTTAATGTTTCCAGATTAGTACTCTCATATAAATATTTTATTAGGCCTTGTGCTGCTTCAGTTGTATACCCCTTATTCCTGTAATTCTTTGAAATAGCATATGCTATCTCTCTATTTGGCAATGGCAATTTATCCTTTAACCCACTACAACACCAACCGATAATCTGATTTGTCTCCTTTAATACGATTCCTAATCGTAGGGTATGTCCTTTAATATTAGGTACCACCTCTAAAAATTCTGTATTCTCCTTAATTTCATAATTTACTAACCATTCTCTACGTTTTTCTTTTGTTGCTATCCAATCTGGTAAAAAGTCTGTTATCTCATGCTGCAATGTAAGATCATAGATTTCATCTAAATCCGTTAGTTCAAACTCTTTTAAGATTATATTCTTACATTCAATTGTAAAAACATTTTTTATAGTTGTGTTTTCCAGATTTTTAATTCTACTTTCAATCATATTAATATCAATCCTTTCTTGTCATAATACAGATAACCCTACTATTACTTTGTCATTTCTAAATATTCTTTTTTTGTAAGCGAATAGTAAGGTTCACCATTATAGAAATCAAACTCTTCAGGCAATCCACTAACTAGGTATTCAAATTTCAATCCAATCTTTTGTATCACTCTATTTGAAGCAATATTCTCTGGTTTTGCTAAAGCAATAATTCTTTTAAGTTTCATTGTAACCCCTTCAGGTATATATGCCATTACTTTTTCATCGCTAAATACTTTATATAAATCATTAATATCCTCCATACAAAACCTCCTTTGAATAGACACTTTCTTAACCTTCTATTTAAATAATATCACTGGGTACATAAACGTATCAACCTATAACACTTTTCTGAAAAGAAAATACGCCACTCAGCTTTTGCTTTATGGCGCATTTTTTTATTGAATTTCTCTTTTCATTTTAACAATAATTCTTTGTATGCTTTTGAGAGATAAATAATACATTTCAGAAATAATTTTTAAAGAAACACCCTCTTTGTAAATTTTATAAATATCTGCATTTCTCGCAGAAATTTTCTCTTTACTTTTGGTAGTTTCTCCCCAAGGCTTTCTGTTGCATTCCCTTTTAGGAATATAAATGTATTCACCCTCAATATATTTTTGAATTAAATCCAGTACTTCCTCTGGCAACACATCAGTTGCTTTAACATAGCTCATTAGTATGCTCCTCCTAAATATAATTTAATTTTAGGATTGAGCAAAGGTTATTTCATAATATAATCTTTATTTATTATTATGTATGCAATAGCCTTTGCTATGCATTAACTACAGATCTGGTCATAAAGCTATCCCCCTTTTTACATTCTATTATATAATTCTTTTAAAATTTTATACAAGATAATCATATCTTTAAACATTATATGTATATACTACCACAAATTATAATATATCACTAACTCTGAAGTTGTCCAATAACTTAATAAATACAAAAAATATTTTGGAGAATATAACTTACATTAATATCCACAAAAAAATACCATATGATTTTTTAACGAAATCACATGATATTTAATACATTTTAAAGAACCGTAACCCTTAGGTCGTATTGTCTATTTTAGCATATTTACTAATTCTTCTTCAGATATAACTTCAATTCCTAACTCTTGCGCTTTCGTAAGTTTACTTCCAGCATTCTCTCCTGCTAACACATAACTTGTTTTCTTAGAAACGGAGCCCGATACCTTTCCGCCATGGCTCTCTATCATTACTGTGGCCTCATTTCGACCTATAGTAGCTAATGTTCCAGTTACAACGAAAGTTAATCCATCAAACTTATTATCCTCGTTATCGCCGTCCTCTACAGCCATATTAACTCCATAATCTTTTAATCTACTTATTACTTCTCTATTTTTATTATCTTCAAAAAATCTCAATATACACAAGCCACTTATTTCACCTATATCCGAGACATCTTGCAGTTCTTCTAAAGACGTATTTTGCAAATCTTCAATAGATTTATAATGTTTCATTATACTTTTCGCTGCCACTTTTCCAATGTTCGGAATACCAAGGCCTGTAAGCAACATTTGTGCTTCATTCCCCTTTGACTTTTCTATAGCATCTAATAACTTATCTGTATTTTTTTCTTTTCCAATTATACCTTGTTCAATAAGTTCTACCCGATAATTAAACAAAGAATATACATCCGCAATATCTTTGATATATTTCAAACGAATAAGTTCCTTAACATATGCGCTACCAAAACCTTTTATGTCCATAGCAGTCCTGCCAACAAAATTAATTATACGTCTCTCTAGTTGCGCCAAACAATTAGGGTTTATACATTTGATGTCAGCAGTATCTTTTTCACGCACTGTTGGGGCTCCACAAACTGGACAAATTTCAGGAATTTTAAATTCCTTTAATCCCTCAATACGTTTTTCTTTCACTACAGACTTGATTTTTGGGATAATCTCTCCTGACTTATAAACAACAATTATGTCTCCAATCCTTATATCTAAATCATCGATAAAATCTTGGTTATGAAGAATTGCTCTTGATACAGATGTTCCACATAAACGAATCGGCTCAAATATTGCTGTAGGAGTAATTCTGCCTGTTCTCCCTACTGAAACTTCAATATCAAGTAATTTCGTTTCTTTTTCTTCTGGAGGAAATTTATAAGCTATAGCCCATTTGGGAACTTTCGAGGTGTTTCCAAGTTCTTTCCTATCTTCCAAATTATCAATTTTTATAACAACTCCGTCAATATCATATGCTAGTGTTCCTCTTTTCTCTCCAATATCTTGAATAACACTCCACACTTCATCAGCTGTTTTACATTTCACATAATTCTCAATGACCTTTACTCCCTGCTTTTTCAACCACTCATAACCTTCTGTATGTGTTTTAAATTCAATTCCTTTAATATCTTGAATATTAAAAATGAATAGAGATATTCCTCTTTCTTTTGTTATCTTACTATCTAACTGCCTTAATGTACCCGCAGCACAATTTCTTGGATTTGCAAATACTTTCTTCCCTAATAACTCTTGTTGTTCATTAATTTTATCAAAGGCATCATTCGACATATATACTTCTCCACGAATTTCAAGGTAAGGAACTGGCTCTTTTAGTTTCTTTACGACATCCTTAATTACTTTAGCATTTTCAGTGACATCCTCACCTTGGATTATTCCGTCACCCCTAGTCACAGCTACTGTTAAGTTGCCATCTACATAACGCAGGGACATTGACAAACCATCAATTTTAAATTCAACAACAAATGTTGGATCATCCAGTTCCTCAATCATTTTATTTACATAAGCATATACCTCTTCTTTTGCAAATACATCTTGCAAACTAAGCATTGGAACATTATGTTTTACCAGCACCCCACCTTTCCTTTTAGCACTTCCACCTACTCTTTGAGTTGGAGAGTCTAAGGTAATGAGTTCTGGGTGTTCTTTCTCTATTGCTTTAAGCTCCAGCATTAATGTATCATATTCATAATCTGATATTTCTGGATTATCCTGATTATAATATCTATCACTATGATAATTAATTATATTTTTAATTTCATTAATTTTATCTTCTTCATTCATCATATCATTCTTCACCTATCCCTCTAGAAGCTGCTTTAATCAAATTTCACTCATATTCATAAACTACAAACTTTACGCAAAATAGCACACAACTTTTAGGCCTTTTGAATAAAATGACTAGCATTCTTACTAGCTATTTTATCCAAAATGCCTTAGTTGCATACACGATGCACAAATTACATTCAAATAAATAACAATCAAAATACTAGTCTTATTTTAACAAACCTTATAACATTTCTAGTGGTGCCTTACCTAACATTAGCTTTTTTATTCCCATATTATCAAAAGCTATCGAAATCAAAGTATCACCATCAGAACTGGACTTTGACACTATAGTTCCTATACCAAATTTAGTATGCCTAACTTTTCTACCTACTGTAGCTTCGCTACTTATGTTACTCACGCCACTATTAATAACATTCTCACTATTAATACTTTGCTGACTTGAATTATCTCCATGTGCCGTAGCTGATACATAATCTTGCGGCGCAGTTTTACTTAACAGACCATGTGGATTGTATCTTTGTGACTCCTTAGCATTTTTTCTCTTTAACACCTGCGTAGTCCTATTTTTAGCTCCCCCTATAATCTCTTTTAAATCCGGAGAAATTTCACTAATAAAATCAGATGGTTGATATGAAACATTTCTACCAAATACCATTCTACTTTCTGCAGAAGTTATATATAGTTTTTCTTCCGCCCTTGTTATTGCAACATAACATAGACGCCTTGATTCTTCCATCTCAGTAGGGTTATTAATGGAGGACATACCTGGGAATATTCCATTTTCCATTCCTACCATAAATACTACTGGAAATTCTAACCCTTTAGCACTATGAACTGTCATCATCGCTGCCGTATCAATGGTTTCATCAGGATCATCAGTGGTTGAACCTAAACTTACACCCTCTAAAAATGTTAGGAGTGATTTATCTTCTGAAGTTCTTTCGAATTCTACAGCATCTGATACTAATTCTTTTATATTTTCAACTCTACTCTCATCATCTGGTTCCTTAGAGTTTTCGAGTTGCTTTAAATATCCTGTATCTTCTATTATAGTCTTAATAAGCTTAGATACTGATACCTCTTCATTTTTAGCCATAAAATTATTCATAAGACTTACAAATTTACTTATAGATGATTTATTTCTAGTCGTAAGTGTAGGTATATACTCTACGTCCAAAATAGCGCTATATAAACATTGCTCTATTCCATTTGCAAATTCTTGAATCTTTTGAATCGTTGCATCCCCTATATTTCTTTTAGGTACATTTATAATTCTCTTTAAAGCAATATCATCAAGCGGATTATTGATAAGCTTTAAATATGCCATTATATCCTTTATTTCTTTTCTATCGTAAAACTTTAATCCGCCTACTATCTTATATGGAATTAAATGTTTTCGAAAACTTTCCTCAAAAATACGTGATTGAGAATTCATCCTATATAAAATTGCAAAATCTTTATAACTTCTATTTCCCTCTGCCATAATTGTTTTAATCTGATTTGATACAAAATTTGCTTCATCTCTATCTGTAAATGCTCTATACAGATTAATTTTCTCGCCATTTTCTTTTTCAGTTCTAAGCGCCTTATCTTTTCTTTGAGAATTATTTTTTATGACTTCATTAGCCGCCATAAGTATATTACCTTTTGATCTATAATTTTGCTCAAGTTTAACAACCTTTGCCTTTGGATAATCTTTTTCAAAATCTAAGATATTAGTTACATCCGCACCTCTCCAAGCATAAATGCATTGGTCATCATCTCCAACTACACATATATTCTCTGTCTTATCTACTAAAAGTTTTATAAGCTCATACTGTGCTTTATTTGTGTCTTGATACTCATCCACCATAATATACTTGAATTTTGAATGATAAAAGTCCAAAACATCCTTATTATTTTTTAAGAGTTCAACAGCCTTAAATATTAAATCATCAAAATCTAACGCATTATTACCCTTTAGCTTCTTTTGATAAAGAAGATATACGTCAGCTACTTTATTTTTTCTAAAATCGCCCTCATTTTCTTTTTTAAATTTAACAGCAGAAATAAGTTCATTTTTAGCACTTGATATTTTGTTTAAAATTTCTGAATCTGTTAGATCTTTATCATTTATATCAATTTCCTTCATGCACTGTTTAATTAAACTTTTTTGATCATAGCTATCATATATAGTAAAATTTTTATTATATCCTATTTTATCTATTTCCCGTCTTAGAATTCTAACACAACTAGAATGGAATGTAGAAATCCACATATTATCTGCTATATTACCTACAAGTGATCGTACCCTATCCTTCATTTCACCAGCAGCTTTATTAGTAAATGTTATAGATAAGATTTGTGATGGATATATGTTTAAATCTTGAATCATATGTGCAATTCTATAAGTCAAAACTCTAGTTTTTCCAGAACCTGCACCAGCAAGTATTAGCAATGGACCGTCAACCGTTATTGCAGCCTCACATTGCTCTTTGTTTAACAAACTTTTTAAATCCATGAAACCACTCCTTATATTATATTAATACTAGTTACATCTAGTGTTATTTTAGATCTATCTAACTTTTTTACCACTCCACTTTAAGGAATAAATGTACCTATAATTATATCACATTGTGCAAGAACTTAAACACTATAAAAAATATAGACGGTTAATTTATATCACTCTTTTATCATTAGCTAAACCGAGTAAATATATATTAACCGCCACTTTTTATATGTGAATGCACATTTTTAAATTAGTTATACCTATTTTTTTGATTTCAAACGTTCTAATATAAGTTTATACCCATCGCTACCATAATTTAGTGCTCTATTGATTCTACTAATTGTGGCAGTACTTGCTCCTGTAGCACTTGTGATATCAATATATGTCCTTTTATCTGCAAGCATCGTTGCTATTTGAAATCTTTGTTCAAATGCCTTTATTTCATTTATAGTGCATATATCCTCAAAAAATCTATAACACTCTTCTTTTGTTTGAAGGCTTAAAATACCTTCAAAAAGAAAATCCATATCTTTACTTTCTAATTTTGAACTATATTCGCTCATCATCCTTCACCTCTAATAATCATAGACTACTTTAACTAATGTTCATTCATATTACTTATATACTAGATATTTTTTTAATATAATAACTTTTTAAAATATAAAAAAATGCAGTTTATTAAAATTATTTAAATAAACTGCTCTAAAATCTAAAATATTTATTAATGTACCTAAACTATGATTAATCATTTGTATTATTTTATAATATTTAGCATTGCTATACAAAAAGTAAAGCAAAGTGCAGAAACTACTGTAACTCGCGCTAGCACTGATTCAGCTGTTTTGGTTTTGTTTTTTGCAAAAAAAGTTTCCGAAGTTCCTCCTATAAGGCCACTTAGTCCATCTGTTTTACTAGGTTGCATCATAACTGAAACAATTATAGCAATTGACGATATAATCAATAAAAATATTATAAGACTACGCATATG
This sequence comes from Clostridium estertheticum, assembly GCF_026650985.1. Taxonomy (GTDB): domain Bacteria; phylum Bacillota; class Clostridia; order Clostridiales; family Clostridiaceae; genus Clostridium_AD; species Clostridium_AD estertheticum_C. The sequence goes on along the minus strand of NZ_CP086239.1, from coordinate 4,649,688 downwards.
TACACCCCCTATTCATTAAATACTTGGCTATTTTAACATATTCTAAGGTATCTTACAACGAAATGTAATTTATCTACTTACTCCATATAGTTGCAAAAAACATAAAAATACATTTTTATCATTATATTTTTTAATTAATTCTAACACAATTTCATTTAAAAATCCACATTAGCTTAAATAAAAAATAAGAGCATAGCCGTAAAGACTATACTCCTATTTTATTACTAACTATCTTTTTATATTATAGAATGCTTTTATTCCTCTGTATTCAGCTGCTTCGTCTAATTCTTCTTCTATTCTTAAAAGCTGATTGTATTTAGAAACTCTTTCACTTCTCGCTGGAGCACCAGTTTTAATTTGTCCTGCGTTCATAGCTACAACTAAATCAGCTATTGAAGTATCTTCAGTTTCTCCTGATCTATGAGAAACTACTGCAGTATATCCTGCTCTCTCAGCCATTTCTATAGCATTTAAAGTTTCGGTTAGTGTTCCTATTTGATTTAATTTTATAAGAATTGAATTTGCAACTTTTTTATCAATTCCCATTTTCAATCTATCTGTATTAGTTACAAATAAGTCGTCACCAACTAATTGAATTTTATCCCCTATTTTATCTGTTAAGTATTTCCATCCATCCCAATCTTCTTCAGCCATTCCATCTTCAATAGAGATTATTGGATACTTGTTAACAAGTTCTACATAATAATCAGCCATTTGTTCTGGAGTAAGTACTCTTCCCTCTGATGCTAAGTTGTACTTACCATCTTCAAAGAATTCAGATGCTGCTGGGTCAAGTGCTATAAATATATCTTTTCCTGGAACAAATCCAGCTTTTTCTATAGCTTCTATTATGATTTTTATAGCTTCCTCATTCGATGATAAATCTGGAGCAAATCCACCTTCATCACCAACACCAGTAGCGAGTCCCTTACTTTTTAATAATGCTTTTAGTGCATGATAAACTTCTGCACTCATTCTTAAAGCTTCTTTAAATGATGTTGCTCCTACTGGCATAACCATAAACTCTTGAAGGTCTACATTATTATCAGCATGGCTTCCACCGTTTATAATATTCATCATTGGAACTGGTAAAACCTTAGCGTTTACTCCACCAATATATTGGTATAATCCAAGTCCTAATGACTCAGCAGCAGCTCTTGCACATGCAAGTGATACTCCTAGAATTGCATTAGCACCAAGTTTTGCCTTATTAGGTGTTCCGTCAAGTGCTATCATTGCCTTATCAATTGCTACTTGGTCATATACATTCATTCCAACTAGTTCGTCAGCTATTATATTATTTACATTATTAACAGCTTTTAAAACTCCTTTACCATTATATAAAGCTTTATCTCCATCTCGTAATTCTACTGCTTCAAATATACCAGTAGAAGCACCTGATGGTACTGACGCTCTTGCTATTGTTCCATCTTCGAGTGTTACCTCAACCTCAACTGTTGGAAATGCTCTTGAATCTAAAATTTGTCTTGCAAAAATATCAATGATCTCAATAAAGTTTTTCATATTATCTTACCTCCAAATTTTTTATCTATGTTATTATTACCTAAGTTTAATCAATATAATCCTAAGTTTAATAGAATTCAAACTAAACTTAGATAATATAATAGTTTGATTCAATTTTAATATAATTTAAAATTTAACGATATTTAAGCGACCCAGGAGATTACTTAATTAAAGATTTCCCTGTCATTTCGCTAGGTACATCGAGTCCCATAACTTGTAGCATAGTAGGTGCAATGTCTGCAAGTATTCCACTCTCTCTTAAATCTTTACTATGATTTGACACATATGTGAATGGAACTAAGTTTGTAGTATGTGCAGTCATTGGTTTACCTGATGAATAATCAATCATTTGCTCAGAATTTCCATGATCCGCAGTTATAAATACAGTTCCGTCTTTACCTAAAACAGACTCAACAACTTTTCCAAGACATTCATCAACTGTTTCTATAGCCTTTTTAGCAGCTTCAAAAACTCCTGTATGGCCTACCATATCTGGATTAGCATAATTTAATATTATCATGTCATATTCATCCGTATCTAATCTTTTAAGTAACTCTGCAGTAACCTCGCGGGCACTCATTTCTGGCTGCAAGTCGTAAGTTGCTACTTTAGGAGATGGAATTAATGCTCTATCTTCATTGGCATTTGGAGCCTCAACCCCACCATTAAAGAAAAATGTAATATGAGCATATTTTTCAGTTTCAGCTATTCTTAACTGTTTTTTACCCATTTTACTAACATATTCTCCAAGTGTATTAGTGTAACTTTCTGGTGTATACGCAACATCAACATTTTCTATAGATAGATCATATTGAGTAGTACATACATAATTAAGCTTTAATGACTCTCTTTTAAAACCATCAAATACCTTATCATTTATTGCGCGAGTAAGTTCGCGAGCTCTGTCTGGTCTAAAATTAAAACATATTACAGTATCGTTATTACTAATAGCTGCAACTGGTTTATTATTTTCCATTATAACAGTTGGAAGAACAAATTCATCTGTCTTGTTATCATGCATAGCTTTTTTAACTGCCTCTATTGCTGATGTGTCTTTCTCACCTTTAGATAGGACCATAGCATTATATGCAAGTTCCACTCTTTCCCATCTCTTATCTCTATCCATAGCATAATATCTACCACAAATAGAAGCGATTTTACCAAGACCTATTTCATTCATATATTCTTCTATTTCTGCTATGTATTTAAGTGCTGAACCAGGTTGCACATCTCTACCATCTAAGAACCCATGAACATAAACTTTTTTAGCGCCTTTATCTTTAGCTAGCTTTATTAAAGCTTTCAAATGATCAATATGAGAGTGAACTCCTCCATCAGAAAGTAATCCTAAAAGATGAATTGAAGAATCTGCCTTTATTGCTTTATCTATTACTTTGTTAAAAGCAACATTCTGAAAGAAGTCTCCTTCTTTGATTTCTTTTGTTATTTTTGTTAGTGCTTGATATATAATTCTACCAGCACCTATGTTTAAATGGCCAACCTCTGAATTTCCCATTTGGCCCTCTGGAAGTCCTACTTCTAGTCCACTTGCAACTAATTTTGTACTTGGGTATTTCTTTATTAATTTATCATAGTTCGGTTTACTTGCTGCAGCTACTGCATTGCCATCAACGGTACTTGATAATCCAAATCCATCTAAAATCATTAGCATTACTGGTTTTTTCGACATTTATTTTCCCCCTACTAATTGTTTCTAAAAGCAATACACATTTCTATGTATTGCTATTTTTGTAATTTATTATAATTATAATTAAGCAACCAATGTGGCCAGTTATTTTAATATATGAAGCTACTTTAGTAGTTTACTATTCCGGCGAAGTCTTGTGCCTTAAGGCTAGCTCCTCCGATTAAACCACCATCTATATCTGATTTAGCCATTTGTTCTTTTATAGTTGATGGTTTAACAGAACCACCATATTGAATTCTAACTTTTTCAGCTACTTCACTACCAAACATAGCTCCAACAGTTGCTCTTATAAATGCAATTGTCTCATTAGCTTGATCAGCAGTTGCAGTTTTACCTGTTCCTATAGCCCAAATTGGTTCATAAGCAATAACCAATTTTTCCACTTGCTCTTTTATAAGTCCTTCTAAATCTAATTTTACTTGACCTGCTAAAACTTTTTCTGTAATATTTCCTTCTCTATCACTAAGAGTTTCTCCTACACAAAGTATAGGAATGATGTTATGGCTATAAGCAGCTTTAAGCTTTTTGTTTACAGCTTCATCAGTTTCATTGAAATATTGTCTTCTTTCACTATGTCCAATTATAACATAATCAACGCCAATATCTTCTAACATTCCTGGAGAAACTTCGCCTGTAAAAGCACCACTTTCTTCATAAAACATATTTTGAGCTCCAACCTTTATATTTGTACCCTTAGTTGCTTTTATTACTGCATCTAAGCATAAAAATGTAGGACAAACTACAACATCACATTTTGCATCTTTAACTAATGGCTTCATTTCCTCAATTAAAGTTACCGCTTCAGCTACAGTTTTATTCATTTTCCAATTTCCTGCAATTATACCTTTTCTCATAAAAAAAACCTCCTAATATTTCTTTGTAATCGGTAAAACATATATATTTAAAACTTGAAAGTACCATAGTTTTATTTACTTATTTGTCTGTAAGAGCTTCAATTCCTGGTAATAATTTACCTTCTAAAAATTCAAGAGATGCTCCACCACCGGTAGATATATGAGTCATTTTATCTCCAAATCCTAATTGGTTAACAGCTGCTGCACTATCTCCACCACCTATTATAGTAGTTCCATCAACTTTTGACATAGCCTCAGCTACAGCAATTGTTCCTTTTGCGAAATTTTTAAATTCGAATACACCCATTGGGCCATTCCAAACAATAGTCTTAGCTGTGCTTATAGCACCTTTATACATTTCACAAGTCTTAGGTCCAATATCAAGTCCCATGTAACCATCTTTAATGTTTTGATCCGGTGTAACTACTGGCTCTGCATCAGCTGAAAATTTATCTGCAACTATATGATCAACTGGTATTAAGAATTTAATTCCTTTTGACTCAGCTTTTTGCATCATATCCTTAGCATATTCTACTTTATCTTCCTCAACTAGAGAACTTCCTACAGAATAACCACCGGCTTTTAAGAATGTATATGCCATTCCTCCACCAATTATTAGTGTATCTACTTTATCAAGTAAATTAGCAATAACAGCTATTTTATCAGATACCTTAGCTCCACCTAAAATTGCAACGAATGGTCTAACTGGATTCTCTACTGCATCACCTAAGAATTTTAATTCCTTTTGAATTAAATATCCACATACTGATGTTTTAACAAACTCAGTTACGCCAACAGTAGAACAATGAGCTCTATGAGCTGTTCCAAATGCATCATTTACAAAAATATCTGCAAGAGAAGCTAATTCTTTAGAAAAGTTTTCTTTGTTTTTAGTTTCTTCTTTTCTATATCTTGTATTTTCTAGTAATATAACGTCTCCGTCTTTCATTTTAGATACAACAGATTTCACCTTATCACTAACAACATTCGGGTCTGCTGCAAAAACTACTTCTTTTTTTAACATTTCGCTTAATCTTTTAGCTACTGGTGCTAAAGAAAGTTCAGGTTTTGCCTCGCCATTTGGTTTTCCAAGATGTGAGCATAAAATTACCCTTGCTCCATTTTTAATTAAATATTCTATTGTTGGCATTGCACCTACTAATCTATTTACATCTGTAATTTCTCCATCTTTTAGTGGCACATTGAAATCACATCTTACTAAAACCTTTTTGCCCTTAACCTCAATATCCTCAATTGTTTTCTTATTAAATTTCATACACATTCTCCTCTCTACTGTTTATATTATAAACTTTTGTACCTTCTATCAAATGTAGTATGTTCTGTGAACCATACTCATATACTAGAATAAGCAATAAAAAGGCCTGGTTCCATAGACTACCTATAAAACCAGACCTCAATACTATACTTACAGTTTTATAGTAAACTAAATTTTATAGTTTATCTGCAACAAATTTAGCTAAATCAGCTAATTTACTTGAATATGCTGCTTCATTATCGTACCATGAAACGACTTTAACCATATTTCCTTCAATAACCATAGTTGACATTGCATCAATAATAGAAGTTCTTTCGTCTCCTTTGTAATCTATAGAAACTAATGGTTCTTCACTGTATCCAAGGATACCCTTCATTTCATTTTCAGAAGCTTTTTTAAATGCTGCATTTACTTCTTCTATAGTAACATCTCTTCCAAGTTCAGCTACTAAATCTACACATGAAACTGTTGGAGTTGGAACTCTTAATGAGAATCCGTTTAATTTTCCTTTTAATTGTGGTAAAACTAATGCTACTGCTTTAGCTGCACCTGTTGTAGTAGGAATCATTGATAATGTAGCAGCTCTTGCACGTCTCATATCATTGTGAGGAGCGTCTAATAATCTTTGATCTCCAGTATATGAATGAATTGTAGTCATTAAGCCTTTAACTATTGTGAATTCTTTGTCTAATATTTTAGCAAATGGTGCTAAACAATTAGTAGTACATGAAGCATTAGATATTATGTTATGTTTTGATGAATCATATTTTTCTTCATTAACACCCATAACTATTGTTATATCTTCATTTTTAGCTGGTGCAGATATAAGAACTTTTTTAACACTAACTCCTAAATGATCAGCTGCTTTAGTAGCATCTGTAAAGAATCCAGTTGACTCAAGTACGATTTCTACTCCAAGTGAACTCCAGTCGATGTTTTTAGGTTCTCTTTCAGCGAATATTTTAATTTCTTTTCCGTTAACAACTATAGAATTTTCTTTAGCTTCTACAGTTCCGTCAAATTTTCCGTAAAGTGAATCATATTTTAAAAGATGTGCTAGTGTAGCAGCATCTGTTAAATCATTGATTCCTACTACTTCTAACTCTGTTGAATAATTTTTTACTAATGCGTTAAATACGTTTCTTCCTATTCTTCCAAATCCATTAATTCCTACTTTTACCATTTTGGCAAAACCTCCTAAAATTTTAATTAAATAATTATATGTAAATATATAATTCTCTCTTTAATAAAATCATTATATAGTTTACTCTCTTTTTTCTAAAATATTTATAATTTTTTGTGCAGCCGCTTCATCAATTATCAAAACAGTACTAGAACGGTTGATTTCAGTGGCAATAATTGCTCTAGCTTTATTTTTTCCAGCCGCTACTGCAATTAGTATTTTTTCATGTTTAACATCTTCATTTTTTACCATAATAGTAGGTGTGGAATAAACTATCTCACCTAATTCATTATAATATTGACCAAATGCTTCACCTACTGCACCCACTTCTTCAAGTTCCCTAATTTTCTTTTGAGGTATCCCCCTTTTCATAGCCATATCTTTTGCGATGCCTATGCCATAAAGAAGAATATCAGCACTTCGAATTTTATCAATTATATTTTTTATATCTTTTTCGTTTAATATAGTTTCTAGTGCCGCGTTACTTAAATTGTCAGGTACATGTAGTAATTCGTAATTTCCACCAATTCTATCTGCTAGCCTTGCAACCAAAGTATTAGCTTGAATTTCTACATTTCTCGCCATACCACCTCTAGCTGGAAGCACCAAGATGTTTTTGTACTTATTGTTTTTAGGAAAACTATCTACAACTTCTTTTACAGTAGTTCCACCGGTTAATGCAATTATACTATTATCTTCAATAATATCCATAGCATAATTCGCCGCTGCCTTCCCTAGTTCTTTAAGAACACTTTTATCACTTTCTACATCTCCGGGAACAATTATAACTTGCTTGAGCTTCAAGTGTTTTTCAATAGATTTCTCAATTTTAGATAATCCTTTGATTTCATGAATAAATCCCTTTAACTGACGTATAATTTCTTCTCCATCAGATGTTATAAACATACCCAATGCATTAACTTCAATTAAGTTCTGAGACTTCAGAAAATTTATTTCATTTCTTACTATTCTCTCGCTTATACACATATGATTTGATAAAATCCTACGTCCTATAGGTTGATTATAACATATCATTCTTAATATATCATGCCGTTTCTCAAGAAGTTCTATCAATTCAGGCACTATTCTCTGTTCTAACTTTAAAATATTCTCCACTTGAACACCTTTCTGGACTGTTTAAGTCCCAGCATATATTTTCTGCTCCCACTTACATTATAGTTGAAATGCTAACATTTTTAAATTAGTATTTCCAAAAAATATGTTAACATTCTGTTAACAGAGTCATTAAATAAACAAATTTTTAAAATCTTTTTCGTTTACTCGAGCTTTTAATTTCAAGTTCTTCGCGATATTTTGCCACTGTTCTTCTAGAAATATTTACCCCTTCAGCATTTAACCGATTACAAATAATTTGATCAGACAAAGGTTTTTTTGCATCCTCACTCTCTACCATTTCCTTAATATTCTTTTTAATATTAATTGTAGATATATCCTCTCCGCCTATACCTGATGTTATTCCATTAGTAAAAAAATCTTTTATTTTAACGACTTTGCCATCATTTATACTTACATATTTTTCTCTAATTGCACGGCTTATTGTAGATTCATGCATCTCTAAATTGTTAGCTATTATTTTAAGCGTCATTGGTTTTAGATATTCAAGGCCTCTATCGAAATATTCCCTTTGAACTTCTAGTATTTCTTCTAAAACTCTATACACAGTGTTTTTCCTTTGTTCAATACTTTTTATAAGAAACATCGCGCTATTAAGCTTATCTTTTACATATTCTACGGCTTCTGTATCTTTTTCATCTTTAATTATTTCCTTATACAAACTATTTATATTTAATTTAGGAAGTACATCTTCATTCATAGAAATAACATATTGATCATCAATTTTATTAATATAAGCATCCGGTACAACATATTTAACGGTCTCGCCCGTATAAAATCCTCTTGATGGTTTAGGTTCTAAATTTTTTATTATATCTCCATATTTTTGGACTTCACTTATTTTAATTTTTAATTTTTTTGCTATCTCGCTATATTTGTTTTCTGCGAGTAGCTCCAAATAATCATTAATTATTTTACAGATGTTTTCATCATCCATCCCTAGATTATACAATTGAATTGTTAAACATTCTCTTAGATTTCTAGCTCCTATACCTTCTGGATCTAGAGATTGAAAAATTTCTAGCGCATACTCTGCCTTTTTATTTGATATTCCAAGTTCTTTACATATGTCAGGTAGACTCGCTGATAAATAACCCTTAGTATCTAAGTTTTCTGCCATGTATTTGCATATACTTAAAATATCACTTTTCTGGGTAAGTTCACCTATTTGCTGTTTAATATAATCCTTAAGAGATTTTTCCTCTGCAATATAGTAAAATGGAGAAACTTCATCACCATCATTCTTTGTTGCATGATTTTTTACTTTATATCCATCTTTATCAAGGTATTTAATTATTTCTTTATAATCATTAACATCATAGTCATTACTTTTGCTGTTTTGCGAATCTTTTTCCTCTAGCACTGGATTCTCTTGCATTTCCTTATTAACATACTGACCAAGTTCTTGTGCTGACATTTGAAGAAGTTTAACAGACATTTGCATTTCTTGCGTCATTATTAATTTTTGTTCTTGGACCAAGTTTAAGCCAAAATTAATATTCATTTTATCCATCACCTCATGTAAATCATCTTATAAATATTATAACATAGAGCGAATAGATTATACCTTAAGCTAGGACTAAAAATAAAAAAAACTCAGCATATTTTCCTATCACCATAATAAATGGTGAGAAACTATGCTGAGCTTTTTATTGCTTTAAGCTAACCTTACAGAACTTATCTCTAAAAGATTTTACCTCAATTATTATTTCATCTATATCTAAAATCATTTCCATTACGCTACACTGCTCATCGTAAACCGACTTTATAAAAGCTTCTTTAATCTCTGGTTCAAATATATGGTATACAGGGAGCCCTAAAGCAATCCCAGCAAGTGGTCCAACAAAGGTTGGATCTCCTGCCGCTATTGTCTCTGCCGTTATTCCAGATGTCTCAGCTTCTGCTCCTCCAATAATCACTACTAAATTTTCTGCACCAAATTTTGATGTAAGATCTTTTACCACTTGCTGAAGTTCTATATCCATTGCTCCAGCTAAGCTGCAGGAAAAACATTTTGTTGTTGAAAATACAACTTGTGCTTTAGCAGACTTTATGCAGGCCTCTATTGCAGGTCCAGGTATTCCGTCTCTATCTCCAATAATAATAACTTTCTTTGACTTAAACATTTTCATCTTCCTCTCGTACATTTAACAAGTTACTAAACGCTTAATTATATCCATCTTTTCCCACATGCCAAAACACCAAACTATAATGTATTGTAGTACTCTTTTATAAAATTTTCTATATCCTCTAATGATGAAATTTTATCTGGCGTAATTATAGAGACTTTCTCTGCTCCACTATATATTATCATTGTTGGTAGTCCAAGAACCCTTTGATCTATGGCTATTCTTCTTGACATTGATGTATTTAAACTAGCAAATTTAATTTTATCAGAATATTTTTTAGAGAGTTCATTTACTCCTGGCATAAGTCTTAGGCAAACTTTGCACTTATCACCCCAAAAATCCACAAATACAGGTTTTTCTGATTTTAATACTTCTTCTTCGAAATTATCTTTGGTGAGTTCTACCATCACTAATGCCCTCCTAAAGTTTTAGTTTTATTATAATAAAAGTAATACATTTCTATGATTTATTTTCAATGTAATGTTCAGCATCAGTAGCCGCTATCGCTCCATCTGCGGTCGCTGTAATTACTTGTCTTAATAACTTCACTCTTATGTCACCTGCTGCATATACTCCCGGTATATTAGTTCTCATATTCTCATCAGTGATAACATCACCACGCTCATTCATAGTAATTTTCCCTTTATACAATTCAGATATTGGAAGATATCCTACAAACACAAAACATCCATCTGCTTTCAATTCACTAAGTTCACCAGTTTTAACATTTTTAAGTGCTAAACTTTCTAACATTTCTACACCTTTAGCTTCCTCAACTACGGTATCCCAAATAAACTTTATCTTGGGGTTTTTGAAAGCTTTTTCTTGAAGTGATTTCACAGCTCTGAGCTCACTTCTTCTGTGTATGACAGTAACAGTTTTCCCAAATTTAGCAAGATATATAGCTTCAGATATAGCTGAATCTCCTCCCCCTAGCACTGCAATGTCTAAATCTTCAAAAAAGTCAGCATCACAAGTTGCACAATAAGAAACTCCCTTCCCTCTTAATTCTGTTTCGTTCTTAAACCCACCAAGTCTAGGAGTTGCCCCTGATGCTATTATAATAGTCTTAGTTTTGTAAGTTTTATCCTTGCATTTGATTACTTTAATATCGCCTTCAAGTTCAACTTCCAATACCTCTTCACTTGCAAATTTGGTTCCAAATTCTTCTGCTTGTTCTTTCATACGTTTGCTGAGTGTTGCTCCTGTACAATCTTCAATGGATCCTGGGTAGTTATCAATTTCATTAGTTGTAGCTACCTGTCCACCAAACTCTGCTCTTTCTATTATTAAAGTATCCATTCTTGATCTTGATGCATAAAGTCCAGCAGATAACCCTGCAGGTCCCCCACCAATAATTATAGTATCATAAATGTGCTCCATATCTTATACCTCCTGTTTATAAAATTATTTTGTGTAATATACTTATTCATTAAAAAAGTGCTTAATATTTTATTTCATGTCTGTAAACCCTATTTGTCTAAGTGCCTCATATGCCACAATAGCTACTGTATTTGAAAGATTAAGGGACCTAGTTGTGCTATTTATCATAGGTACCTTTATGCATCTCTCGGGGTCGCTACCACGAACACTATCTGGAAGTCCTGAAGACTCTCTCCCGAAAACTATAAAATCTCCTTCTTTATATTTTACGTCTGAGTAGAAGTTGGAAGCTTTTGTTGTAGAAAAATAGAAAGTTGCGTCTTTATACTTTTCACGAAGTTCTGCGTAAGACTCATGAAGCTCTAAGTCTAAATAAGGCCAATAATCTAATCCTGCTCTTTTAAGTTGTTTCTCCTCTAAACTAAATCCCAAAGGTTTTACAAGATGAAGTTTGCAATTTGTTAAGACGCATGTTCTTCCTATATTACCTGTATTTTGTGGAATTTCTGGTTGAAATAATACTATATTTAACTTCATTAGTTATCCTCCTATTTTTCTATCGTCTCTGCTCTTTTATATGCTGAATCTGTTATCTCTTTTGGATAATGCATGTATTCTAAAAGTTTAATTGCATTTCTTGTTTGTGAAACTCCCTTTTTAATCTTATAATCAAAGCTTAAACCCTTGTGGTTATCAACCTTTTCACTAAAGTAGTAAAACTCATAATTCACTTTTAAAATGTCAACTAATTCTCTATCATGGGTAGCTACAATAGAAATACTTTTTCCATTATTTATATATGTTAATATAGCAGCTGACATAGAAATTTTCTCAATTGGATTTGTACCCCTAAATATCTCATCAATAGGGCAAAATACAGGTGCATCCTTTTCTAGAGCTTTAATTATACGTTGTATAGATTCTACCTCTGCCATAAAGAAACTCTTTCCCTTTGTTAAATCATCATTAGGACTAATTGATGAAACTATGTTAAAGAAAGGTGCCTCATAATCTTTAGCCAATGCAAAATTAAAACTTTGCGCCAAAATTATATTTACTCCCATCATTCTCAAAAAGGTAGATTTACCTGCCATATTTGTACCCGTAAGCACAATTCCTCCCTTTTTTATATTAATCGAGTTAGGAACAGCATTCTCTATAAGAGGATGTACCCCATCCTTTATATTCAAAGTAATATCTTTCGTAAACTTAGGTTTTACACATTGTTCCTTTAAATTATGTTCGTAACCTGAAATCGAGATTAATGCTTCTAATTCTCCAACAATGTAGTAAAGATCCATTAATCTTTCTTTTTCTCTTTTTATTTTATGAGATATAGAGTAATAGGTTGTTTCCTCTAAAAGAAAAATAACAGAAATGAATTCAAAAACACCTCCCCACATATTTATAATTCCTATTGTTTTTGTACTCAAATCTATATCTTTCATACCATTAAGAAGCGTTTTTATCTTATCTTTGTAATAAATAATTTCTTTATCATTTATACTTGCTATTTTTTTAGCTGCCTTAATGTTCTTTTGCAAATAGAATATACCATTAGACTTAATTGCCCTTACTTCCGTAGAATTTATAATCATATTAATTGAACCTATAGCAAATAATAATATCATATATTTAGGGTTTGCAAATATTGCAAGTAAAATTGCTATTGCCGGTATTACCTTCCCTAGAATGCTGTACACATAATATTTAGTTTTATTTATGATAAGGTCCGTTTCAATCATATCTAAAAAACTATTTTTAGTATCACTATTTAATTCAAAAAAAATACACTGAAGAGTTTCTCGAAGCTTCGTATTTTCTTTAATAGACTGAATCAATTTTCCTCTTTCTTTTAGCTTATCTTCCTTCATTAGGGGATTTCTAAGCATTGAGTATAAAGACGCTTCTCCAGGACTGCTGTATGATCTATCCAGTTTTTCATACACCTTATTCATATCTAAATCATCCCAGGTCTGATCGTCTATTGTGTATTCACTCCTTTCACGCATGGTAAAAAACTTCTTAACCTTCTCAATATTTCTTGTCTTATCCGCATCTTTATTATAATCTTTTCTTATTGATCCTAAATATTTGTTACTCATAGCACAATGCTCCTTTAGACTTTTTTGATGTTCACTTTAGTTTAATCAAACTGCTATTATTTCTTAGTTCCAACTTTCTTAACTTCATTTATAACATGGAACGTATCTTTATTTATAATTTCAGTATTAACTAACTTTCCATTTTCATAAGTTTTTCTAATCACTTTAACCTTAAAACCTGCATAACCTGTCTTTACAATCTCACTTTGACCCTCATACATTGTTGGATCTTGTATAGTTTCTGTTTTAGGGTCAGTAGGTTCCGACACCTCATTTATTATTTCATAAGTTCTGTTAGTTAATGTAGAGTTAGAATATATATTGAAATGTATATTTCCATTTGACAAAAGGCCTTCAATATATATTGGATACTCGAACGTATTTTTAAACTTATAATCGAGATTTCCATAATCAACTGTAGCATCTTGTCCCTTCGGAATATAACCCGATGATATTGTATGATGAATTCTTTCTACAGAAACAATTGAAGTTGAGAGCATTGCATTATACAAAGTAGATGAGACTTGACATATACCTCCGCCTAACCCCTGTTCCAGTTTATCACCAATTATTACACCTGCTGACTTATACCCTCTTAAAGCTGTTCGTTCTCCTACAACATCATTAAAACTAAAAACATCTCCCGGCATAAGTAGTTTCCCATTTATACTTCCAGTTGCTAATGCTATATTGGTAGCTCTACCTTCTGATGAACTTGAAAAATTAGTTGTATACCTTGATATTCTTGTATTTATTGTTTTTAATGCAGCCTCTGAAATTTTAGGTTTTATGTCCTTAACCGAAGCCTTTATATAGATATTATCCTCTGATACGACAATATCAATTTTGCTTTTAATATCATTTTTTAATTTATCTACTTCTAACTGCTTTCCAATGACATCATTTGTAACAACGAATTGTCCACCGCTTCCCTTAGTTATAGTTGCATTCTTTGCCTTTTTATCTATATCTTTAGCTATTCCCTTTAATATTTTATCAACAGCCTTATCATTATATTCAAAGGTTAGTTTTATTTGTTTGCTCACAGGATGTGTTATGGCTTTGTATTTTTGAAACATATTCCCATCTTTCCTATAAGTTAATGCTTGCTCTACTGCTTGGTCAACATTGTACGTTGCCTCTATCATTTTATAGTCAATTATATATTTTTTTTCATCAGTTACTATAGTAATTTTTTTCTTCATGACCTTACTAGAATATTTGTCATTAATTATCGTTTGTGCTTCTTTCTTAGTTTTACCTGTTAAATCTTCATTTTCAATTTTAACCCCAGGTAAAATCAAAGAACCCCAATATTTGACTTTAATATAAGAGTAGCCACTAAATGTAAATGTACTAAATAAGATTAAAACTCCTATTATTATAATTGCCTTTTTTTTCATCTATAATCTCCTTTTATACTCATGAATAGTATACTACAAAGAAGTCGATATTCCTATATACTACTGACGTCATAAAAAGCTAAGTTTAACTTTTTTCTTTTTCTTATTTATAGACTTTAAATTCGCAATCTTGTATTAATTCATCATCTTCTATGGTAAAATTATACTTATGCTAATCTTATTTCGAAGGAGTGATAATTTGAATTATAATGAAGATAAAATTAAATATTATTTAAAGAATATCCTTTCAATTTCTAGTCCCTCAGGATTTACAGAAAAAATTATGAAGTACATAAAAGAAGAACTAAACATTTTAAATGTACCATATTCTGTTACTAATAAAGGTGCTGTTATTGCAACCCTAAAAGGTGAAAATAACGATTTTCAAAGAACACTTTCTGCTCATGTTGATACACTTGGAGCAATGGTTAAAAAAATCAATCCAAGCGGTTCACTATCACTAGACCCTATCGGTGGATATATGATGAATTCAATAGAAGGTGAAAATTGCACTATAGAAACTATTGATGGCAAATCTTTCACAGGCACTATTCAAAGCATAAAGCCTTCAGTCCATATTAGTGGAGATGACGCTCGGGGACTTAAGAGAACTCCTGAGAATATGGAAATAATTCTTGATGAGAAAGTATCTACAAAAAAAGAAGTGGAAGATTTAGGTTTAAGCGTTGGTGACTTTATTTGTTTTGATGCAAGAACCATTTTTACTGAAAAAGGATTTGTGAAATCTAGGCATCTAGATGATAAAGCTAGCGTTGCAATACTACTTTATGCTATCAAATATATAATAGATAACAACATAAAACTTCCATATACAACAAATATATTTATTAGCAATTATGAAGAAGTTGGACATGGAGCCTCTGCATCCATACCAGAAAAAACTAAAGAATTTGTGTCTGTAGATATGGGTTGCCCAGGTCTTGATCAAAATTCTTCCGAATATAGTGTTTGTATTTGTGCTAAAGATTCATCAGGGCCCTATGATCTAGAACTTAGAAAAAAATTAACGCAAATATGCAAAAAAGAAAAAATTGATTACAAGGTTGATGTTTATCCACATTATGGTTCTGACGCCTCTGCAGCTTTAAGGGCCGGATGGGACATAAAAGCAGCTTTAATTGGTGCTGGTATTTTCGCCTCACATGGTTATGAAAGAACTCATATGGATTCAATATTAAACACGCTAAATTTAATAATAAAATACTGTATTCAAAAATAAAGTATTTTTAAAAGGCCAGACAATTACAATTGTCTAGCCTTCTAAAATAACTTTTAATTATCTAACTTAAAATTAGTCACGACCCTATCACCTGTTTCATTATCCACTTTAATAACGTGCACTTCTTTATTATCTAAACTCCAAATACTCTCACAATAACTGTATTGACTAGTTGCATCTAATCCACTAGTATCCTCTACATTTCGTATAGCTCCTGACCAAGACTCAGTACTACTATCTGCAATTGATCCATTATCTGTTATGCTATAAGATTTATCTGCTAATATGTTATAAACACATAAAGTAGAAATTGTTTTTTCGGTAGATGTTACCTTTGCAAAGCTCGTCATTCTTGAAAAAGTAGCCAATTTTGCAAAACTTGCTGTTTTTACATTGCTTATATCCGGGCTTATATCCGGGCTTGTTTCTATTCCTTCTTTTACATAACTAATTAGATTGTCATCATTAGAGAAAGCAGGATACTTACCATTAGCAACATAACTACTAGTATTATCTTTTAAATTTTGAATGAATATTTGGCCTTTAGACTCATACAGTAATTTTTTACCGTTTTTAGACACCATAGGATTTTTCCCATCCGCAATCTTAGTAGATACTTTTCCATTTTCACTAGATAAATAGATAGCACCATTTTCTAGAGCTACTTTATTTGCTTTGTAATAAATTATTTGTCCACTAGGTGTAAAATTGGGCTTATTAACTACTTGTGTCTTATCGCTATAGGCTATTAACATCTTCTCGTTTGAAGATTTTAAATCTTTTATATATATGCCATCATCTTTAACACTAGCTAATTTCGTTGCGTCGATAGAATACCTTGGATCATATGTTGTTAATGCAACGAGAGGTGCACTTGGAACCTCTATTGTTGGTTTTGTAACTATTTCTGGGATAACCGTTTCCGGGATAACAGGTTTAACATCAGTCACTTGGCTTTGGTTTATTTGGGCATCACTATTATCATGATTTACAACTCCTGTGATAGCGTTATTAGAAATAACATTCTCTGCCAAAAGATTATTTATAGCCTTCTTAACGTTATTACCACCTGGGATATCACTCACGCTACCTGCGTTTCCTTTTATTACTGCTAATTGTTTATTTTTATAATTATTATTTATCATATCGTCTAAAATCTTTAATCCAGATGCTTGCTTACTACTATCCTCAAGTGATCCTTTGGGACTTATAGCTGGAGTCGCTGAATTAGTTATTCCTTTGGACCTTGTAAACATATTTTTATTTTGAATGTCAATAGCCTTAAATATTGATCCGCTAACAAACACGCAAATTACAAAACCCGAAGCTATTTTAAAATATCTATTTTTCATAAAGTTACTTTTATGTTTAGGCTGCTTTGTAATATTGTTATATTTATCTGCAAACATTATCTTGTTTTTTAGATCTGATTTAAATTCCTCATCAATAACGATCTTTGCTGCATCATTACACAATGATTTTTCAATACTGTTTTCATTTATTTCCAATTACATCACCTCCTAAACTATGTTCATAACTCTTCTTAATTTTCTTTATAGCTCTAGAAATGGTTGATTTAACAGTACTTTCTGTTATATCTACCGCCTCTGCAATTTCCCTAAATTTTAGACCACCATAAAACCTTAAATAAAGCATTTTTTTTGTTTCTTCTGGTAATATATCAATTATTTTCTTTACACCTTCAAATTCATCTCTAATAGCTATATTTTCATATCCAAAATCCTCGTCGCCTCTATCTAAAAAGCTTTCTATAGGAATTACTTTACTGTTTTTTCTATAAAAATCTATAATAGTATTATGAGCTATTTTAAATATCCAATTCTTACTTGCTTCTACCTCAGTAATTTTATCCTTGTTCTCATATATTTTAGTAAACACAGTAGCAATTATATCTTCTGCATTCCATTTGTTTTTTACAGAAACAAAAATGTATCTGTAAACGCAATTGTAGTACATGTCATACAGCTGTTCGAACTTACTTGACATTAAGCAGTACCCCCATCATAATTTGTTTTTTTATAAATCCAACTGGTTTTAAAAAAACATTTCACATAATATACGTGAGACCTTATATTTAGTTGCATGCTTTACCAGTTTTTATGTAAAATTTGTATGAAATATGTGTTAAATGTTTACACATACTTATTAAGTATATACCATATTATAAATAATTCTATTGTATATGGCAATATAATTATATACTTCCAATTTAACAATAACTTATAATGAAGTATAAGGTTTTACAAACATTTATAAAAAAGCCACTTGGTAAATTTTATTTTACCAGGTAGCTCCTGTGAAATTTATCATGATGAATAGTTAGCTGCAAAATCTATGTTTACCAATTACTTTTATAAGTGTACGTGACCATATCCACTTGTTCGTACTTGTGGCAGGATTGAAATAGAATACAGCACCTCCAGAAGGATCCCATCCGTTTAGTGCATCTCTTGCGGCCCTTATAGAACTTTCTTCAATTTTTGCATTTATTTGTCCATCCACAATCGCCGTGAATGCACCTGGTTGATAAATTACCGCTGCTATTGTAGATGGAAATCTTGCATCTCTTGTTCTATTTAAAATTGTTGCTCCAACAGCCACCTGACCCTCATAAGGTTCTCCTCTAGCCTCTCCATTTATAAGTTTAGCTACTAAATCTACATCCTTATTATTCGTTACATTTTTGTTAGAAGGCGATCCAGAGGCCTGCGTACTAGACGGAAGCCCTATAGCTGCGAGTGTTGAATTTCCTGCTATTCCGTCTACTTTTAATCCATTGCTTTTTTGAAAAGACTTAACGGAAAGATATGTATTGTAGCCATATATTCCATCAACACTTTCCTTATAAAATCCCCACTTTTTTAATTTAGTTTGAATTTGTTTAACTTGTTCACCACGCGCGCCATATTTATAAACCTGTGCTATAACTTGCTTACTATAAATATTAAAATAAACTTCACTTGAAAAATATGCTATTAAAATAATCATAACTACAGCGCTACATCTTTTGAGTAAATGTTTTTTAAGCCTCAAACCTATTCCTCCTTAAATAACAATATATAAATGTCATTAATAGTATTAGTTTGTGCTTAATTCCAAAAAAAATACACTGTGCTAATATAAGCCACAGTGTATTTTTTTATATTATTTTTTTAAGTTTTCTTTTCCATCTTGGAGACAATAGTTCTTCAATAATATCGTTCATAATTACTATTCCACATAATTTTTCATCAATATCAACTACTGGTAAAGAAATCAAATCATATTTAAGTGCTATTTCAACAGCTTCCTCGATATCTTGACTATCTTTTATTCTAATAACTTTATCGTCCATGATATCTTTAAGTTTCCTCGCAGGAGCTGAAAGAACTAAATTTCTTAAAGAAATGACTCCTTGAAGTTTTTTATCCTCATCTACGATATATATATAATGTATTACCTCATCTTCAGGCTGAAGTTCCCTTAAAATTTCAATAGTTGCACTAGCAGTAATATTTACATTAAAAGATATAAAATCCTTATTCATTATGCTACCAACAACTTCTTCTTCATAATTCATAAGATTTCTAATTTCTTCTTCATCATCTTTATTAAAATTCAACAGAATCTTTTCTGCGTCGTCTTCCTTCATTTCATCTAAAATGTCCGCAATCTCATCATTAGGCATTT
The DNA here is from genome assembly GCF_026650985.1 of Clostridium estertheticum. Lineage (GTDB taxonomy): Bacteria > Bacillota > Clostridia > Clostridiales > Clostridiaceae > Clostridium_AD > Clostridium_AD estertheticum_C. The sequence continues at coordinate 4,630,059 of NZ_CP086239.1, read as the reverse complement.
CATCTAAGATTTCTTGTGCAAGCAGATTATTAATAGTACTTAAAATATCTGCTTGAACCTCTGGCTGCAATTCTTCTAGAGTATGTGCTGCCAAATCCTTGTCTAGACTTTCAAAAATTTTATTTCTGGCGGATGTATCTAGTCCCTCTAAAATATCTGCAAGATCTGCTGGATGAAGTTTAGTAAGTTTTGAATATGGCTGCGTTAGTTTTAAGCTGTGATCCACCATCTCGAGTGATTGAACACTTTCCCAAGTTATACTATTATCTTGAGGTTTTCTGCCTAAAATATTATAAAAAATTTTTATTATGCCATCTAATTTATATTTTCTAGCCGCTGCAATAATACCTGATTCTACAGCTATAACTCTTATTTCTCCACCAACTTTCGTCATGGTTAAATCATTAACTTTAACTACTTTTTTTCCATTAACATCTACTATTTGTTTATTCAATAAATGTTTAGATAAAAGATAAGAAAATTTTCTAGGAATTATCTCTTTAACCCCTCTTACCTGTACGGTTATTTTTTTGTCTTCTTTTCCTACTTCAATATTTCTAAATTCATAATTAAAAATTTCACTTTCCTTTTTAATTTTATATCCTATAACTCTTGGATATCCTTGCTCAGTAGTAACATAAATATCAAATAGCTTCCCAATATTATCTTCAAACTCATCATACACATTTTTATTTAAGATTGAACTTAAAAAAAACGCAGAAATTATTTCCATAGATATCCCTCCTCTTATGCAGAGAAACATCAAAATGGAATTAACTCATTGACTTTCATTCCTACCTTATCTATGTCAATTTATACTCTAAGAAATTCTCTGCATAATAATATTTAATTTTAAAATAAATTTTGACCTTCTACTTCGAGGGCCATTTTCCATTTATTTTCACCACCTGTAATTTTTTTTTCTTCTATATTAGTATATTATATTATTTTAAGTTAATTATAAAAAATATTCTTTCTATATAATTATATTATATATACTTCAAAATGCAACTAAAAAAGTTAAATTCAATTATATTTATAAACTTTTCTAGTTCATATTTTTCTATAGATATGTTAATATTATTATATACCGTAAACACAAGAAAACGAACTTTACTTTAATTAATAATAATTAAACGAGCTAAAGATTCGACTAATCTCTCAGGAGGATTATATGATAGTAAATAAACAATTTTTACCCATTTGCATGAATGATTTAAAAGAAAGAAATATATCTCAATTAGATTTTATAATAATTACAGGGGATGCATATATAGATCATCCATCCTTTGGCAGCGCTATAATTGGAAGAACTCTAGAGCGAGAAGGCTTTACTGTAGGCATTATAGCCCAACCCGATTGGGAGGGCATTGAAGATTTTAGAAGCCTTGGTAAACCTAAATTCGCATTCATTATAAACTCTGGAAATATAGATTCTATGGTTAATCACTATACAGCAGCAAAGAAAAAGAGACATGATGATCTTTATTCTCCAGGTGGTGAATCAGGTCACAGACCAGATAGAGCCGTAATTGTATATTGTAACAGGGCCAGGGAAGCCTTTAAAAATGTTCCAATTGTAATTGGTGGTATAGAGGCAAGTCTTAGGCGATTTGCCCACTATGATTATTGGTCCAATAAAGTAAGGCGAAGTTTATTAATCGATGCTAAAGCCGACTTGCTACTTTATGGCATGGGAGAGAAAACCATAGTTGAAATGGCTAATCTTTTTAAATATGGTATGAGTATAGAAAAAATGACTTCTATTAGGGGTACTGTATATGCTACAAAAGATATTAGTGACCTTGAAGATTATGTCGAAGTTTCTTCTTTTGAAACTGTCTCTACTGATAAACTTGCTTATGCGCAGAGTTACAAATTACAATCATTAGAACAAGACGATATAAGAGGAAAGACTATTGTACAAAAGCATAATGACAGATATGTAGTTCAAAATGCTCCTCAGATATCTTTAACCCAAGCTGAAATGGATATAACTTATGGTTTACCATACACCAGAACCTACCATCCTATATATGAAGCTAAAGGTGGTATTCCCGCAATAAAAGAAGTTGAATTTTCTATAACAAGCCATAGAGGTTGTTTTGGTAGTTGTTCATTTTGTGCATTAACATTTCATCAAGGTCGAGTTATACAAAATAGAAGTCAGAACTCTATAATAGACGAAGCTACTCTTTTAACTACCTTAAAGAATTTCAAAGGATACATTCACGATATTGGTGGTCCTACTGCAAATTTTAGACACAGAGCTTGCAAGATTCAAGAAAAAGTAGGTGTATGTCGTGATAAACAATGCATGTTCCCAACTCCATGCAAGAATCTTATTATTGACCACACTGAATACTTAGATTTATTAAGAAAGGTTAGAGTAATTCCGAACATTAAAAAAGTTTTTATTCGTTCTGGAATAAGATACGATTATTTAATATATGATAAAAACACTAAATTTTTCGAAGAATTATGTGAACATCATATTAGCGGACAATTAAAAGTAGCCCCAGAACACATTAGTGACAAAGTACTAGACCAAATGGGAAAATCAAAACAAGAAGTGTTTGATAGGTTTGTCAAAAAATATAACGAAACTAATAAAGAACTAGATAAAGATCAATTTTTGGTTCCATACTTTATGTCAAGCCACCCAGGGTGTGACTTAAAAGAATCAATTAAATTATCAGAATATATAAACGAAATGGGTTACACTCCAGAACAGGTTCAAGACTTTTACCCAACACCTGGCAGTTTATCTACTACTATATTTTATACTGGAGTAAATCCTTTTAGTGGAGCAAAGGTTTATGTTCCAACCGAACAAAAGGAAAAAAACATGCAAAGAGCTCTTATGCAATTTAAAAATCCAGAAAACTACAGCATTGTAAGAGAGGCACTAGTAAAAGCTCATAGAGAAGATTTGATTGGTTCTGATAAAAAATCATTAATACCATCAAGACCTACCAAAGCAAATAATCATCCAAAGTATCAAGGGAAGAAACATTCTAAGTTTAGGACACCAAATACAGAACCTGGCCATGTTTCTGAACCTGCTCCAAGGACTTTTACAAAACCTTCTTTAAAAACAACATCAAAACCAAATTTAAAGACTGCTCCGAAACCCTCTAAAAAACGTACATCAAACCTTAGCCCTAGAAAACGACAAGGATAAAAAACAAAAAACAAAAGACATATATAGCTGTAATTTTAGCTGTATATGTCTTTTAATATCTCACTTTAAGGTTCATCTTTTAACTTTATTCAAAGCATAATCCATTGTTAAAATCCAAGAAATATCTCCTAGAAATAAAAAATTGAAACTTGTATTTATTGAAGTTAGAAGAACTGCTATTAATGTAATACTCGCTGATATAACTATTAATGATGCTCCCAGTTTATTTGAATAGCGTCTGTTAAATAGGTTTATACCCATAATTATAAGGATTGAATTTATTATAAGTGACGTAAAATGAAAATAATTTTCTAATTGTAATTTTATAGTATGTCCATAAAGATTTGATATAGCAGTATTTGCATTAGAGTTATATATAACAATACAATAACCTAAACACAAAATTCCAGATATTAATATAATTTTTCTTAATTTAATCGTGTTTTTTCTAGCAAATATAAAAACTGAGATAATGCCACATATTGGTATACACAAAAAGTTTGTATATACTAAAGGTTTTAACATATATAAATAATTTTGATCATTTACAATTAAAAGTATTAATAACGATATGTATCTAAATGCCATTAAACTTAAAGCTACAAAACTTATTATTTTGATTTTTCTTGGCACATAATATAGACTACAAATTATACCTTCATATAATAATAAAATCATTATAAACAGCAGTAAAAAATATATTTTCATTCTTACTCTCCCCTAAATTGCTACTGTTAATATTTATTAATTAATATATGAAATTATGCATAATTTATTGTATTTTAGATCCTATTATAGATATTCCACCCTTTTCACAAGTAATAATCAGAGGAAAATCTGGTCCTCTCTCCCCATCTATGTCTGTAACGATATCCTCGTGACATTCTATTTCGAGCTTACTAGTCTTAAAATAAACAATTCCCTCAACATTCTCAAGGTGCTCATTTCTTAACATTTTGATGAAAATATTTAAAATGTTTTTCATATTTCCAGCCTTTATTATTATTACATCTAAAAGTCCATCGTCCACTTTAGCCTTGTATGCAAACCTCATACTTCCTGCGGTTTGTCCATTAAATACTAACATTAAGTACATATCACCATCAAATAAAACTTCATCTGAAGTGACCTTTATCTTTAATTTTCTGAAATTTGGCAATTGCTCTATTCCCTTTACATAATACGCCAATTTACCTATAGTATTTTTAAGATTCATATCCATTTTCTGAGATATATCTGTGAATAACCCTGTACTCGCTACGTTTACAAAATATTTATCATTTATCTTTCCTAAATCTATCTTTTTTGCATCACTATTTAATATCTGATAACACGCATCATACACATCATGCGGCATTCCTATATAATTTGCAAAATCATTTGCAGTGCCTACGGGAAGTATTGCTATAGGCAAATCGATTTTCCTTTTTTTCATCTCATTTACTACACTATCTATTGTTCCATCGCCACCTGCTATTAAGACATATTTATAACCTTCATCTATGTCAAAAAAAGCATCTGATATAGGATATTCATTACATATTCTATATGGTACTATTGTATACTTATATTTTTGATGAATCATTATTATTTGATCTAAATCTGATGTTATAGTGCTTTCTCCAGAATATGGGTTGTAAATAAACTTCACCTTATTCATTCCATTCTCTCCTATTTCCGCCTAATTTAACGATTTATTTATAAACATTATACCTCTTTAAAATTAAATCCACAAGATTCCATTTTCTTGTGGATTTTCACTAAATAATATTAGACTTATTTACAATTGGCTTTAAAAACAATGTGAACAAGGAATTGAAATTTCACCCAAGACGTCTGTAGTTTCCTGTTTTAAATTTGGTTCTAATGCTAAATCTCCTAGTGATACGATCCCAATTAATTCACTATTTGAAGTAATTGGCAATCTTCTTATTTGCCTCTCACCCATAATCCTAGTAGCATCATTAACATCTATATTTTCATCTCCTACTACTGGGTTAGAAGTCATAATTTCTCTTATATTTTGTATTTTAGTGTCCTTACCTTCTGCTACACATCTTAAAATTATATCTCTATCAGTTATAATACCAACTACTCCTCTACCCTCTGTATTTACGGGAATTGATCCTATATTATACTCTCTCATAATTTGGGCTGCACGTTCAACTGTATCATCTACCGATAAACTTATAACTTCTTTAGTCATTATTTCCGAAATTTTCATTTTATAATCCTCCTCATATCTCTTTATGTTAGATAACGATTATTATATTTTAACCATAATGAAAAATTTATATTAATGTTTTTTATTCTGCTTATATTTTTTTTAGAAAACATAAAATCATCTCCTTGGTCGCTGCAATATTTGTATATTTTATTATTATTATAAAATACTGTATAATTAAAAATATCTTTTATACAAATTATATGCTAACCTAGTATTAAGTTTATAATGCAATTTTATTATTTAGGGAGTGGTGTTTAGTGGAAAAATCTTTTATACCAAATATTCTTACCTTTGGAAATTTAGTTTTTGGTTTGTTATCTTTGTTAATGACATTTCAAGCTAATTACAAGTTATCTGTAATTTTTATATTGTTAGCTGCTCTTATGGACAGATATGATGGTCAAGTAGCACGACTTTTAAAAGTATCTAGTGAACTTGGAAAAGAACTAGATTCATTAGCAGATTTAGTATCTTTTGGAGTTGCACCGGCTGTATTAATATTTAATTTATATGATTTCATCTCGCTTGGAAATTTAGGTTATGTTTGTTTTTTAGTATACCCTGTAGCTGGTGCATATAGACTAGCAAGATATAATAACTCTACATTTAATAATGTTTATACAGGTATTCCTATTACTTTAGCCGGAATACTCGTAGCACTTTATGCTCTAGTTACTTTAAACTCACCGCATAACTTCCCACTTACTATTATTATAATGTTTATACTCTCTTACCTTATGGTAAGTAAATTTAAAATTAAAAAAATGTGACAAAGATTTGAATTATAATATAAAATTCATTTTAAATCTCTATTATTAATTTAATCATACAAAAAATGCCTATTAGTTAAATACATTTTTTATGTATTTAACTAATAGGTACCAATTAATATTTCTAATATTCTTATGATTCACGTAAAATCAAACAACTTACCTTAATCTTTTAACCTTAAGTCCTCATCAATTTCTGTTTCTATATACTCTATTTGAAGCTTGCTTTTCATAATTTCGGTTTTCATTTTACAATAAGACATATAACTATAACTTGCATCATCTAACACCTTTATTGTCTCGTCTATAATATTTCCTACCCCATCCGCTCTTTTAAGTGCATCCTTAACGTCGCTTTTTTTAGATAATGCAATTCCATTTAATTCATTTGCTCCGCCTATTAATAAACGATATGAATTAACTAGTTTAGTTAATACATCTGCCAGATTATTTATATCATTGTAATAATTCTGAACTACTCTTCTATGTGCCAAATAATCACCTTTTAGTTTAATTATATTATAAAATAAATTAAATTATGTTATATATTTTTTATTTTGATAAAATTTCTTTTGCAAGTTTTAGCCCTGTAGGTGTAGTTGCAAGTCCACCCATAGCAGTCTCTCTTAATTCGCAAGGCAATTGCTTACCTACCTTGTACATTGCAATTACTGTATCATCAAAAGGTATTCGACTTGTAACTCCACTCATAGCAAGATCTGCAGTAGTTAAAGCACTTACTGCCCCAGCTATATTTCGTTTAGCGCAAGGTACTTCAACCAAACCTGCAACTGGGTCACATACTAGCCCTAATATGTTTTTTATTACAATAGCGGCTGCATCCATTGCCATAGCAGGGGTTCCACCCATCATTTCAACTACCGCGGCCGCGCCCATAGCTGCCGCCGAACCACATTCAGCCTGACATCCACCTTCAGCACCTGATAGCGTAGCATTTTTAGCAATTATAATACCTATTCCAGCAGCCGTAAATAATGCATTAATCAAGTCATCTTCAGTTTTATTTAACTTTTCACCAGCAGTAATAACTACAGCTGGGATTATCCCACAAGAGCCCGCTGTAGGTGCTGCAACTATTTTACCCATAGTTGCATTTACCTCTGAGCAAGAAACAGCTCTTGCCATTGCTTTTATCATAAATTCACCTGTTAATGTATTTTTAGCCTGTGCATACCTGTTTAATTTAATTGCATCGCCTCCTATCAACCCACTTATTGACCTAGTTTCATTCGTAAGCCCATATTCTGCTGCTTCTTTCATAGTATTTAAATTTTTTCTCATCTTTTCAATAATTTGGCTTCGTGAAAGCCCACTCTCATCCATTTCACACATTATAGTATATTCCCAAATTGGTATATTCTTTTCCTTACATATATTTAGAAGATCTATTCCTTTGTTTACGAACACAATTTTTCCCCCTCGTAATATCTTTAGTTAAATCATCACCTGCTGTGATGCAATATTAATTATCTTACTCTTAATTATTCTCCAATATCTCTACTTTTATTACGACTCTACCAATGGTGCAATTTCTCTTATATTATATATATTGCCCATACACTTAATTCTATTTAGAACATCTTTACCCACTATAGTATCTGTTTCAAAAACCATAGTGGCGTTTAATCCTCTACTATTTCTATATACATTCATAAATGCTATATTAATATTTTCCTCATATAATATAGTACTTACTTTTGAAATCATACCTGGAATATCTTTATGCCTAACTATAATTGTTGGATAATTGCCTGTAAACTCAACCGCTTCTCCATCAACATTAAATATTAAAATATTTCCTCCTCCAACAGAGGAGCCAATAATTTTGATTAGTCTACCACTTTTTTTCGTTATAACAAACTTTACAGTATTCGGATGAACATCACCCAAATCTGCAAAAGCAAACTCAACATTTAGTCCTTCCTCTTTAGCTATATTCATTGAATCCTTAAGCCTATCATCCCAAGGATCCATCCCTAAAATTCCTGCAATTAATGCCTTATCTGTACCATGTCCTTTATATGTTTTAGCAAAAGACCCATGAAGCACAAATTTGACTGACATTATGTTTTTACCCGCAATAATAGAAGCAACCTTAGCAAGCCTCGCCGCACCAGCTGTATGAGAACTTGATGGCCCAATCATAATTGGACCTAATATATCAAAAGCACTATAATTTTTCATTTTGTCCTCCTTTACCGTCTCTAAATATCATGCATCAAAATTTCTCCAACGTGCATTGCAACTGAACTTAAAACATGAAATTTAATTAAGAAATTCTAATCTTTTACTCATATTAAATTCTCTGACGCTCACACTCGACGTCCTGTCTCGGGTTCACTAGACTGCACTTCCTGTGCAGTCTCACGAGAATTTAACATTCGTAAAAGAAGAATTTCCAAATTAAATTTCAATAGTTTCGTCGTTTCATATTGCAAGTCACTTCGGAGAAACCTCATATTTTCATCTTAATATATTATACTAAATCTAAGCAACTCCCATAAAGATGAAATCATGTAGGAGTATGACAGATAGTCTATAGTGAGTTTTACAAACTCTTAGTTTATGAGTGAAAAATTTACGTATGCAGCCTAGGATGCATAACAATTAATAATTGTTATGTCCCCCTAAGGAATACCCAGAGGTCGTGCTAGCACTTCTGAGACAGGCTGCCTCATAAGTGCGTTAGTAAATTTCTCATGAAATAAACTTAGAGTTTGTTAACGAATGCTCTACTATCCGAATATCCTACATGATGAAGCTCCATGGGATAGTTAGATTGCATCAGTATTGATAAAAACAACTTCCACCAGTGAATTCTCTGATTATTGAATTATCTGGAACCAAGTCTTTGTCTACATCTTTAAAGAAGTTTAAGAAACTTCTTAATTTACTTGCTTGATAATATACTGGGCTATCTTCACCCAATTTATTAAGCTCTTCTAATGCAAATTTCTTAAGCACACAAAGCTCATAGACTGAACTAGAGTTAAACATTACATCTGCCTGCTCTTGAAATACAAAAATATTTTTTTCCTCTCCACGTTTTATAGAAGGCCACATTTTAAGAGTATCTTCGGCGCCATATCCCCTAGATAAATAATCTCTAACTATTCTCCTAATCATTCTTACATCTGTTGTCGAAATTCTATTATGATCATCTACATTTAGTTGCGTTAAAGGACTTATATATATTTTAAACTTACTCTCTTTAGGTATTGATGAAGTTAATATTTCATTTAATCCATGTATTCCTTCTACAATCACAATTCCATTTTGGGGCATTTTAATTTTATTATTAACCCATTCCCTCTTTCCTGTTTTAAAATTAAAACTTGGTATTTCGATTTCCGCGCCAGAAAGTAGTAATTCTAAATCCTTGTTAAAAAGTTTTAAATCCAAAGCATATATAGATTCAAAATCATAATCACCGTTTTCATCTCTTGGTGTGGTTTCTCTATCAAGAAAATAATCATCTAACGAAATAAATGTTGGTATTAATCCATTTACAGTTAATTGAACACCTAACCTCTTTGAAAAAGTGGTTTTCCCTGAAGATGATGGTCCTGCTATAAGCACTAGTTTAGCTAATCTCCTCTTATGAATCATATCCGCAATATATGCGATTTTCTTTTCATGAAGCGCCTCTGCCACCCTGATTAAGTTAACAATGTCACCATTTACCACTTCATCATTTAGTGCACCGACACTTCCAACCCCTAGTATTTCTCCCCATTGCGCTGCTTCATAAAACACTTTAGCTAATTTTTCTTGTTTGTTAAACTTAGGAAGTCTGTCCGGGTCATCCATAGTCGGATATCTTAGTATAAAACCTGGCTCATAATACATCAAATCAAATATTTTTAGTATACCTGTTGAATAGGCCATAGGTCCATAAAAATAATCATATCTTCCATTTAATTCATAAAGTTTTATTTCCTTTGAGTTAACATATTTTAAAAGCTTTACTTTATCTTGCATATTATACTGCGTAAATATCTCCACTGCCCTCTCTTTGGAAAACGTTATTTTTCTTATAGGGATATCTGCTTTTATTATTTCACTCATTCTATTTTTTATGTCATATATATCATCAATGTCAAGTGTTTGCGTTTTATATATTTCTCCGAACAACCCTTTACTTAACGAATGTTCTATAGAAATATTAGCTCTTGGAAATAATTCTGAAATTGCTTTTATCAATACAAATTGAAGAGTCCTAACGTAGGTCGTCATTCCTATTCTGCTAGCAATATCCACAGTTTCAAAATTACCCCCATTCATAATAGCGGTTCCTAGTTCATAAATTTTATTATTAATTTTACCTAGAACTACTGGTAAATCATTTTTTAAATTATTTTCTTTAATAATATCATTTAACGTAGTTCCCTCTTTGGCTACTACGTTTCTACCATCCTTAAGCACTATATCGAAACTGCCCATTTGCCCATCCCCTATTTTTAGTTATTAGTACTATTATACTGTAATTTTAAAAAAATGTATCATTTACCCCTTATAATTTTCGTGATTTAACAAACCATATATATTATATAGTAAAGAGGTGATATTGTGCTTGTTTTAGTAATCAGAACTTTTTTCTTATACTTTTCAATAATATTTATTATGAGGATGATGGGTAAAAAGCAAATAGGTCAGCTTGAACCCTTTGAACTAGTAATTGCTTTAATGATTTCCGATCTTGCAACCTTTCCAATGGAAGATATAAGAATACCACTTTTACATGCCATTATACCAATAATTACTTTGCTATTTCTGCAAGTAGCTTCATCTTATATTGAGCTAAAAAGTGAAAAGGCTAGGAAACTCTTAACGGGTACCCCCAGCATATTAATAAGAGACGGCAAAATTGATGTCAAAGAGCTAAGATATCAAAGATTTAATATTAATGATTTGTTAGAAGAACTTAGATTAAAAGGATATTTTAATTTATCCGATATCCAATATGCTATTTTGGAGACTAGTGGTGCATTGTCTATATTACCAAAAACCGGTCAATCTACGGCTACAAAAGATGATTTAAATATAACCATAACTCAAGAGTCTTTACCTATACCCTTGATTATGGATGGTATCATTAATTATAAAAATTTAAAACTTTTAGAAAAAGATGAAACTTGGCTAAAAAATATATTAAAAAAAAATAAAATCTCCTATGCAAGTGATCTCTTCATAGGAATGCTTGACTCTAAAAATAAGTTTTATTATCAACTTAAAGAAGGGAAAGGTAATAAAAAATGAAAAATGTTTTGATAGCCTTTAGCTTGTTCGTTATAATGATGGTAGGAATATTTTTATCTGTAAATATTATAAACGTCAAATGTAGCAAGTTACAAGATTTAAATTGTACTCTTGAGAGCTATATAATTAAAGAAAAGTATCAAGATGCATACAAATTATCACTAAACTACATAGCTGAGTGGAAGAAAACTTCTAAACTTTTAACTATATATACACACCATGAAGACTTAGATAATATAGATAGTGAGATTTTAAAATTAACTCAATATATAAAAATTAAAGATAAGTCAGAAGGATTAGCCACTGTTCATGTTATGAAATATCTTGTTGATCATATAATGTCCCATGAAAAGGTATCTATAAGCAATATTTTTTGATTTATAGATATCATTTATAGTAAAAGGGTAGAAAATAGTCCATTTATAGCTTATAATTATAAGGAATCATAAAAAGTCCCGCAGGGACAATAAATGTCCCTGCAAAATTTGAAAGGTGGAATTAATATGGCTTTAGTTACTACTACTAAAATGTTTGAAAAGGCAATAGAAGGAAATTACGCAATTGGTGCTTTTAACATCAATAACATGGAAATAATTCAAGGAGTTATCGACGCTTGTGCAATTCACAAGTCAGCTGTTATACTTCAAGTATCAGGTGGCGCTATGAAATATGCAAGACCAACTTACCTTAGAAAAATGGTAGAGGCTGCTATAGAAGACACTGGTCTTGATATAGCTCTTCACTTAGATCACGGTTCAGATTTGGCACAATGTAAACTTGCAATAGCTTCTGGATTTACTTCAGTAATGTATGATGGTTCTCATTTTGATTATGAAGAAAATGTAAGAACAACTAAAGAAGTAGTTGATTTTGCTCATTCTAAAGGCGTTGTAGTTGAAGCTGAGCTTGGTAAACTTGCTGGAGTTGAAGATGCTGTTAGTGTTTCAGCAGCTGATGCAACATATACTGATCCAGAACAAGCAGTAGATTATGTAACAAGAACTGGTATAGATTCTTTAGCTATAGCTATAGGAACAAGCCATGGTGCATATAAATTCAAAGGTGAACCTAAACTTGATTTTGAAAGATTAACTTTAATTACAGAAAAATTAGAAGCTGCTGGTCTTCATAATTTCCCAATAGTTCTTCATGGTGCATCTGCTGTAGATCAAGAATATGTTACTATGATCAATGAATTTGGTGGAGAAATGAAGGGTGCAAAAGGAATCCCACTAGAAATGCTTAGAAAAGCAGCTTCTATGTCTGTTTGTAAAATAAACATGGATACTGATTTAAGACTTGCAATGACTGGTTCAATAAGAAAAGTACTTACAAAAAATCTTGGCGAAATAGATCCTAGAAAATATTTAGGAGAAGCAAGAACTAATATAACTAAATTAGTTGAAGGTAAAATTACTAATGTTTTAGGATCTTCTAACTCATCTAAATAATTTAAATCAATATAATTTAGATTAGTCTAAATTTAAGTAATTAAAACTAAAAGACTCACAGTATATTATATTACTGTGAGTCTTTTTATTGTACAAAAATTATAATGTTTTATACACAAAAAAAGTATCTATTACGTATAATGCATTTGAGCAAGCTTTAGAACTTCTTATTATATTTTTAATTAAGATGCGTTAAGAAAAGCATATGTTTGAGCGCAGCGAGTTTATGCTTTTTAGCAGATTAATTAAAAATATAATTAGTAGTTCTTAGCGAAGCGAATGCATTACTAGTGATACATACTTTTCCACCCTACTTCTCGACGTAATTGCTTACGTGTTTGATAACCATATTAATTGTCCCATCACCATTTCTTTGTATTTCAAAGCGACTATCATCATGATATGTTTCTTCATTTACATATAAATCTATATCCTTATCAATCTTGAGTCTTACTCTTTTTAATTTTTTATCTATCCATTCTTTATCAAGACTAATATTTTCGCAAATTCCTTGCTGTGCTATAAACTCAACAAATTTTTCCTTATTTTCATTATTTTCAGGAAATATCTGCTGCGACAATTCTTTAACATCAATATTATCTTCTTCCCGAAGTTTTCTTTTTATAGCACTTCTAACAACTTCTGCTTCATCTGCATTTTCTGCGAAAGTATTTTGGGTAAATTTTTCAACTGCCTTTACGAAACTTTTAGTGACATCTCTTTCATTGTCAACAATCGTGCAACCTAAATAATTATTAATAAAATAGTTTGAGTCATTCTCTTGGTTCTCATTATCCTTGGTTTTGCTCCTTTTATCAATAACCATTAAATCAAAACTATTTTCATCTCTAATTGGTTTTATAAAAGCGCATTTTTGTATCCTTTGAGAACTACCAGGTAGACCAGTAAACTGTGGCACTATATCAATTCCTAATTTTTCATCCACAAACTCAATAATGTGAACATAGTTTTTTATATAATCCATTTTAAATATACCAAGTACTGGGCCAAACTCCGTAGTAAAAGATACTACTATTAAATCGCAAGAAGGAATACTCCCCTTAGTTCTCATTAAAATAAACATTTGTTTTGCTAGTTCCTTTGAAACAGCGAGTATATTATTCTCACCATTTAAATATTCTTGAGATAAATCTTTTACTATATTTGACTCAGGAGAAAATACCCCATATTTTAAGTCTTCATCTTTTAAGCATTTTTGAATATGTTTAAGTATAAAATTATATTTTTCTTCATCTAAATCTAATGCATATTCATTCAAGATAGGTTCATCTGCATTGTTATCTAAAACATGAATAATAGCCTCATTTATATTAACTTCTTTTATATACTCCAAAAAAACACCACCTTAATAATTATCTAAGGCACATGAAAATAATTCGCAAGTTAAAGCATCTCATGAGGGACTGTAACGTCTCTACAAGAGATTAGTTAACAGCTCTGAAAGAGATGAGTTTACTTATTTGAATGTGCTTAACTATTATACTATGTATTTATGATTATAACAAAGTCATATATTGCTATCAAAATTGATAATTTTAATGAATTATTAATGTTAGTTTATTTAAGTTATGATATAATCACAATTAATGGTTAATTAATTGATTGATCATTATATACCCTAGAGTATCAAGGAGGATTATTTTGAAAGAAATAGAGCTTAGAATTATAGACATTGATGTTAATGAAATTCGAGAAAAATTATTAAGTTTAAATTGTTTAAAAGTAAAACAAGAGGATCAAATAAATAATATTTATGATTTCTCGGATAAAAGACTACTACTCGGTAAAGGCTATGCAAGAATACGTACAGTTAAAGATAATTTAAAAAATTCAACTATTCACTATATCACCACAAAAAAACTTATAAGCCAAGAAAAATACAAAATTATGGATGAGCATGAATCTGAAATTAAAGATGAAGTTGCAGCGAGGGGAATATTTGAAGCCTTAGGCCTCGAGCTTATGCAGTCTATTAAAAAATATAGAGAAAGCTATAAATATAAAAATACTCTTATAGAAATCGACATAAATGAGAAGGAATTCTGTCCTTTTCCTTATATAGAAATTGAAAGTGCATCAGAACCTGAGATTGAAGAAGTTGTAAGATTACTCGGTTACAGTCTAGAAGATACTACCTCTAAAAGCATTTATGAAATATTAAAATCAAAAAAATTAATGGAAAAGCTATAATGTTTGGATATGTAACTCCATGTAAAATGGAAATGAAGATAAAAGACTACGAAAAATTCAAAGCTTATTATTGTGGTCTATGTAATTCCATAAAAAATGATTTTGGTAATCTTCCAAGACTTACTCTAAATTTTGACATGACATTTTTAGCAGTACTTTTGGATTCCTTATCAGAAAGTAAATATAATTTCGTTAAATTTAAATGTTTAATACACCCATTAAAAAAAAGACTTATGATAAATAATAATAAAGCTTTAGATTACGCTGCTTTTTGCAATGTTACATTAGCTTATTATAAACTAATAGATGATGTCCAAGATAATAAAACAATGAAGAGCAAAATTTATTCAATATTTTTAAAAACCTATTTACCAAAAGCAGAATTATCATATACTGATGTAATGGAGTATACAAAAGACAAACTGTTACTTCTAAACACTCTAGAGGCAAATCATAATGATATGGGCATTGATGAGCATCTATCTATAGATGAACAGCTATCTATAGATGGGTTATCGCATGTCTTTGCTGATCTTACAGGTTTTATAATATCTTTCTATTATAAAGAAGCCTCTTTTAAAGATGATTTATACTGGCTTGGATATAATTTAGGTAAATGGATATATATTATAGATGCTTATGATGACTTAGAAAAAGATATAAAAAGTAATTCTTTTAATGCTATAAATTCATTACTTAATACAGATAATCTGGATTTCAAAAGTTTTTCTATATTAATTAAGCCAAGAATTGATTTTATATTGGCTACTTGTGCCTCTTCGTGCTTAAAATATTTGAATAATTTGCCTTTGATTAAAAATGAAGATATATTAAGTAATATACTAGAGCTAGGACTCATGGAAAAAATGGATAAAGTGTTTAATAAAGAAACTATTGATAATTTAAAAGGAGTGGAAGATAAAAATGGCAAATCCCTATGAAATACTTGGTGTAAAAGAAGGAACGTCTAAAGAAGATATTAAAAAAGCCTATAGAGAACTAGCAAAAAAATATCATCCTGATCAATATGGTGATAATCCATTAAAAGATTTGGCAGAAGTTAAAATGAGAGAACTAAATGAAGCTTATGATACACTTATGAAAGGCAATGGATCTTCTAATAATAACAGTTCATCAAACAATTATAGTTCTTCTAATAATGGTTCAAGTTCAAATAATGACTACAATAATAACAATATATATCAATCTATAAGAATGGATATAAATAGTGGTAACCTCCCCTCTGCTGAGCAGAAATTAGGTTCAATGAACACAAAAACTGCTGAGTGGAATTTTTTAATGGGTACAGTTCACCTAAAAAAAGGTTGGCATGATAGTGCTTATACTTTTATTAATCGTGCCTGCACTCAAGAACCTAATAATGTTGAATATAGACAAAGTTTTAATCAATTAAATAATCAATCTTCAAATTATAGAAATAACTATTATGGTAGGACAAATAACAATTCCGGCGGTATGGGTAACATGTGCCTTAACCTCTGGTGTGCAGATACCATTTGTGAATGTTTAGGCGGAGATCTTATTTCGTGTTGCTAAGTCTATTAATTTAGGAGATGATTTTATGAAATCTAACCATATTGCTAAAGGTGGAATATTCGCAGCACTTAGTTTGATATTACTATATATCTCTTCCGTTATACCTACAAACAGATTATCTGTACTATGTATAGCTTCTTGCATTATTCCTCTTTCCATTATGCTTACTGGAGTAAAGAATACTGTTGTAGTCTACGGTGCTGTTTCCTTACTTAGTTTATTTATTATACCATCAAAGCTTATAGGCCTGAGCTATATATTGATTTTTGGTTCCTATGGTTTTGTAAAATATTATGTAGAAAAGCTAAGAAATATTCCTATAGAAATTGTACTAAAGTTATTGTATTTTAATATAACCTTCGGTATAATCATATTTATATATAAAATGTTATTCCTAAAAATTCCAAATATAAATATAAATATTTATTTGCTCCTTATTATTGTAGAGGTTGCCTTTGTAATCTATGATTATGCACTTACTGCTTTTATAGCTTATGCTAATAAACACCTCTTAAAAAAATTTAAATAAAAAATACCCTAAGTGCTCATGAGCTTATGGTATTGACACAAAATTTTATTTAAATTATAATGGATAATAATCCAGCAATAAACAGACACTAATATAATAAATAGCTTTGATTAGGAGTATTAGTATTTATATCATTTTTTAGAGAGCTGCTGTTAGCTGCAAAGCAGTAATGATACAATATGAACTTACCTATGGACTTACTTGTAAGTATAGACTTACATCGTAAGTAAAAGCCTACTTGTAAAAACAAGTACGGTTAAAACCGTTATATTTGCAAGTGAGGTGTAAAACCTAACTAGAGTGGTACCGCGGAATATTACTTTCGTCTCTTTTTTGAGATGGAAGTTTTTTTTATTTTATAATTATACATATTTTTACATTGAATCACAAAAATCTATATAGAAAAAATAATTAATTATATTTAAGATTAAAAGATTAAAAGGAGGAATATTAATGGCAAAATATAATACAGGCATAGATGAAAAATGGCAACAAAAATGGGAAGACACGGATCTATACAAATTTGATGAGAATAATATTGAAAGAAAATTATATGTACTTGAAATGTTCTCTTATCCATCTGGAAGCCAATTACATGCTGGACATTGGTTTAACTATGGCCCTGTAGATACTTGGGCTAGAATGAAAAGAATGCAAGGATATAATGTATTTCAACCAATGGGTTTTGACGCTTTTGGGCTACCTGCCGAGAACTACGCAATAAAAACAGGTGTTCATCCAAAAGATTCTACTGAGCAAAATATTGTTAATATGAAAAAACAATTAAAAGCTATGGGAGCTATGTTTAATTGGGATCATGAAGTTGTAACTTGTAGACCTGATTATTATAAATGGACTCAATGGTTATTCTTAAAATTATTTGAAAAGGGTCTTGCTTATAGAAAAAAAGCCCCAGTAAATTGGTGCCCTAGTTGTAATACAGTTCTTGCAAATGAACAAGTACTTGCAGATGGTTCTTGCGAGAGATGTGGCACTGAAGTCACTAAAAAGAATTTAACTCAGTGGTTTTTAAAAATTACTGACTACGCTGAGGAACTACTAGAAATGCTTGACACTTTAGATTGGCCAGAAAAAACTAAATCAATGCAAAGACATTGGATAGGTAAATCTACTGGTGCTGATGTTACTTTTAAGGTATCAGATTCTGATGTAGACTTTAGTGTATTTACAACAAGGGTAGACACTCTATATGGCGTTTCATATGTAGTTATAGCCCCTGAAAATGATCTTGTTGACATCCTTACTAAGGATGAATACAAGGATGCTGTTGAATCTTATAAATATGATGCTAGGAAACAAACCGACATAGAAAGACAATCTATTACAAGGGATAAAACTGGTGTATTTACAGGTTCTTATGCTATAAACCCTATAAATGGACGCAAAGTTCCTATTTGGATTGCAGACTACGTTCTAAACACTTATGGAACTGGTTGCGTAATGGCTGTTCCAGCTCATGATGATAGAGATTTTGCCTTCGCTACTAAATACAATTTACCTATTGAAAGAGTAATCGTTGGTTTTAAAAGCAAGAATGATGACGATGAAAAACTTCCTTATACTGAACATGGTAAAATTATAAATAGTGAAGAATTTAATGGTTTATCTACAAAAGACGCAAAAGAAGCAATAGTTAAGAAATTAGAAACCATGAATTTAGGTTCTGGCAAGGTAAACTTTAGACTTCGTGATTGGTTAGTTTCAAGGCAAAGATATTGGGGCGCACCTATTCCAATAATTCACTGTGATAAATGTGGAACTGTTCCTGTACCTGAGGCTCAGCTACCAGTAGAGTTACCTTATGATGTGGAATTTACACCAAACGGCGAATCACCCTTAGCTAAATGTGAGGAGTTTATTAATGTAACTTGTCCTAAATGCGGAGGCCCGGCTCATAGAGAGGCTGATACCTTAGATACATTCGTTTGTTCTTCTTTCTACTATTTAAGATATGCAGATAATAAAAATAGTGAAAAGGCTTTTGATACAGACTTAATAAACAAAATGTTACCTGTAGACAAGTATGTAGGTGGTCCTGAACATGCATGCATGCACCTACTTTATGCAAGATTTATCACAAAAGCTCTTCGAGATATGGGATATTTAAACTTTGATGAACCATTTTTATCTCTTACTCACCAAGGTTTAATACTCGGAGAAGATGGATTAAAGATGAGTAAATCCAAAGGGAATACAATCTCACCAGACAAGTACATAAAAGAGTTTGGAGCAGATGTATTTAGAATGTACCTAATGTTTGGTTTTGGCTATACTGAGGGTGGCGCTTGGAGTGATGATGGTATAAAAGCTATATCAAGGTTTGTTGATAGAATTGAAAGAGCTGTAGACACCGGAAGTGACGAAATTTTAAAAAACACTAATAATGTAACTTCTATCGGTGCTAATGAGAAAGAATTGAACTATTGGAGAAATTTTGCAATAAAAGGTGTTACTGAAGATACTGAGAAACTTCAATTTAATACTTCAATTGCAAGACTTATGGAACTTACAAATGCTGTATCAAAATATGTTAATTACGAAAGTATAAACAGTAAATTATTAAAAGAAGTGCTTATAGATTATCTTAAGCTTTTAGCTCCCTTCGCTCCTCACTTTTCAGAAGAGAAATGGGAGACATTAGGTATGGATTACTCCATATTTAACCAAAGCTGGCCTACCTTTGATGAGAGTGCTCTTATTAAAGATGAAGTAGAGATTGCCATTCAAATAAATGGTAAGATTAAATCTAGAATAACTATAGCTCAAGGTTTAGATGAAGAAAGTATAAAGCAAGCCGCTTTAAATGATGAAACATTCATTGCCGCTCTTGAAGGTAAAACTGTGCGCAAGGTTATTGTAATCAAAGGACGACTAGTTAATATAGTAGTTTCTTAAAAAAAGGGAGTAGAACATTTTATTTAAAATGTTCTACTCCCTTTTGATTATGCCTTATACATGTCTAATGTTTTTTGAGTTGCACGAAGTAAACTACTAAGTTCAAAAACTTCTCCTTCTTCTAATAACTTGTTTATTTGTTCTCTATACCTAGTTGCATCCATTAATTTTCCAAGAGATGATAACATAAGTATATTATTCATTATATCCGATACCAAATTAGATTTTACCTCAAATAGTTTTTGTGCATCTTTAATTTCATCTTTAATTTCTAGCATTTGTTCATCTAGTTGAAACGCAGCATCTGCAGCATTTTTAAGTTTTTTTCTTATATATTCTGGAATATCATGCTTATATTTATAATTTAGAGAATGCTCAACCGTAGCCCAAAAATTCATTGCAAGTGTTCTGATTTGAAATTCTGCGAGTATTTCAGTTTGACCACCAGCTAAGTTCACAGGATACTTTATAATCATATGATAACTTCTATATCCACTACCTTTCACATTTGCAACATAATCTTTTTCATAAACTATCTGCATATCACGTCTTTCGCGAATTAAATTTACCACCTTATCAATATCATCAACAAATTGGCACATTATTCTTATTCCAGCTATATCCTCCATCTCAAATTCAATTCTGTCCAAAGGAATACAGAATTTATTAGCTTTCTCAAGGATACTAGATATCTCTTTGACTCTCCCTGTAACAAATTCTATAGGTGAGTAGTCATTTTTACGTCTATATTCTCTTCTTATACTTCTGAACTTTACCTTTAACTCCTCCACACCCTGTTCATAAGGAATTAGAAATCTCTTCCACTCTCTTATTGCCATATCCTCAGTCCTTTACATAATATTTCATGTTCCTTCTTTTAAGGTTTATAATTAACATGTCAGATTTTTGGGGTTACGTTTTACATTAATATTATATTTATATTAATTTTCTGTTATAATTAATTTTCTGTTATAATTAATTTACTACTAAATTACTATAATAGCAATTTATTAAGTAAAATATAGTAAATTATATAACTAATCATACCACATTAAATCTAATTTTGAGGTGATTAAATGGATAAAAATATATTTTCCGGTCTAGAGAATATGGGATTTGATAATATTGACCATATTAACATATATAACAAAGAAACTGAAGCCGTAAAAGAAAGCAAGGAAAAATCTTTTCTATACAATAAAGAGGTTACTTGCCCTGTTTGTAACCACGTATTCAAGGCTGCAACAGTAAAATCCTCTGCTTATAGAATGATAAAAAAAGACAGTGATTTTTTTATTAGGTACTCATTAATTAATCCTTATTTCTATGATGTATGGGTTTGTAATTCTTGCGGATATGCAGCTATGAAAACAGATTTCTATACTATACGAAGTATAGAAATAGAGCAAGTACAAAAATCTATATCAAGCAAGTGGCATGGACGAATGTACCCAGAAGTTTATGATGTTCATGTTGCTATTGAAAGATATAAATTATCTCTTTTAAATTATGTTATAACAAATGCAAAATCTAGTAAGAAAGCAATAAATTGCATGAAACTTGCCTGGATGTACAGGCTAATAGATACGCAGGCCTCTAGAGAAATCGAACTAGTATTTTTAAGCCAAGCTCTAGAAGGCCTTAGTGATGCATACTACGCCGAAGCATTCCCCATCTATGGCATGGATAAATACAGTGCTATGTACCTTATTGGAGAATTAAATAGACGCCTTGGACATACAGAAGATTCTTTAGTTTGGTTTAGCAATGTTATAACAACCCCTAATGTTAAACAAAATTTAAAAGAACTTGCACGAGACATGAAAGACCTAATCAAAGAAGAAGCTGCTGCCTTATTAGCCGATACTGATAATTCAAACAAATCTTCTACAGAAAACTTTGAACCATTAGAAACCACCAAAAAATCCAGTTTTTTTTCCAAATTGTTTAAATAATAATAAGGCACATAAAAATAAACAAGAAGTCAGTATACTCACATTTTCAAACGTGATTATTTGACTTGTTATTATCTTTGTGTGCCTCCGATTATTTAATAAGTTATCCACATAAACAAATTTATTGCTCTTAATTATACACATTGCATTAACTTATATTTTATTCTAATATTTTTAAAGGATCAAACTCTAAGTAGTCACAAGACGTTACTATATAATCAACGCCCTCTATATTTCCTTCATATAACCTATTTAAAGATGGCCCATGCAAGTGACCATAAATTACTTTTGAAACATTATATTCTTTTACTATACTGATAAGTTCAGTTTCCTCAAACTTATCCGTAGTAGGTGGATAGTGAAGCATTACAATAAATTTCTTATATCCACTCTTAATCGCTGCATCTAATGAAATTCTCAGTCTTATTAATTCTCTATTATATATTTTTTCATCATGAATAGAAAATTGTTTTGACCCCGGGCAATTCCATCCCCGTGTTCCACATATAGCAACATCATTATAATTAAAAAAATTGTTTTGAATGAAATTCATATCTTCATAGAGAGCATTAAGCTTCGTTATACCACTCCACCAATAATCATGATTTCCTTTGATAAGTATTTTTCTTCCTGGAAGCTTATGAATCCAATCTAAATCATCCATGCCCTCAGACATATGCATGGACCACGAAATATCTCCCGCAATTAGCACCGTATCATCTGGAGAAATTTTGTTAATCCAATTTTTTTTTATTTTCACATGATGATTGCTCCATTTTTCTCCAAATATATCCATAGGTTTATCTGAATTGATAGCTAAATGAAGATCTGATATTGCCCACAATGCCATAATATACCTCCTAATTAACTACACTATATTCTTTTTTTAGTTCTAATTCTTTTTCATCAATGCATCTATATCCATAACATAAGCAATGACCTTTGCTATTGCATCATATAATTCTACGGGTATTTCCGATCCTATATCAACATTTGAGAGCAAATTTGCTAATTCTTCATTTTGTACTATGGCAACCTTACTCTCCTGTGCAGTTCTAAGAATTTCATCTGCAATGTAACCTATTCCAGCTGCCGTTACTATAGGAGCATCATATCCATTTTCATATTTTATTGCAGTAGCTTTTTTTATCTTTTTCATTTTAACACACCTCATATGCTAATCGTCTTAAACACCTTAATTATATTATACTTTTATATTATACCTTTATATTGATTGCATTAAAACTTCTATCATTAAAAAATTCCCCACACTCTGCTAACGTAAACTCATTAATCTTATTATTTACATTAATACTAACTCTATAACTTAAACTTGATAAATCCTTAACTAACTTTTCCTTGCTAATATCCAAAACTTCAACAAAAATTTTATCGCAATTAATATCTATATTCATACTACTATTACTAATTTTAATATATGCATCAACTGTTCCCATATTTATTGTTTTTATACTAGTAGCAATCTTTACATTTGTACTATCAATCTTTTTACCTTTATTTCTATCATCTTTAATGATTAATTTAAGTTGATACTCATCATTTTTAACATTTATAGGCAGATCCAAATAATAATACTGCTGGGAAATAGAATTAAATACTTTTATATCATTAAGTTTTTGATTAAACATATCCATAACCTTTTCATAAGTCTCTGGTTTAAGATTAAGCTTATTTTGAATAATATCCTTAACTATATCTTTAATCTCACCTGTCTTTAATTTGATTTGATCCTTAATAAGTATATCCGTAGTTGTTTTTGCTATCTCTTTTTCCACGTTATCTATAACTTTTTTATCTATATCTGAAAAATTCAATTCTTTTTTTATCATATTTATAATTTCGTTAAGTGAATTGTTTTTACCATAACCATTAATCTTAGTGTTTGCAGAACTTTTATTATCTATTCTGCTTTCACTAACAATAACTTTATCCAACTTATTCAAAGGAATCTCTCCATTTTGATTTATATTGTCTAAATTCTTACCTCTAATCCCAATTTCTTTTGTGTTTAATTTGTCCTCTAGATTATCTATAATTTTATTACTATTATCTGAACTTATTTCTATATTTTCCATTTTTAAAATTTTGTCCACTAAAGTTTTAAGTTCTCCTTTATTAAAACTTCCAATTTGTAATTTCAAATTTTTGCTTGGTTCCAAATTTTTATCTTGCTGTAAATTTTCAACTTGTTCCAATTTTTTACCCTGTCCTAAACTTTCATCCGGTCCTAAACTCTCAATAGTAGAACTTGAAACTGTATGATTTATATCTAAATTTTTAAGTTCTTTATTTATTAGACTAACTACTTCTTTAAAATTATTACCAGACTTAGTATTTATAAATACTTCACTTGTATTTAATTTTTTTTCTAAACTGCCTATAAGTTTAGTACTACTATCTGGGCTTATTTTTATATCTTCCATTTTTAAAATTTTGTCCACTAAAGTTTTAATTTCGCTTTTATTAAAACTTTCATTTTGTAATTTAAAATTTTTGCTTGGTTCCAAGTTTTTATCTTGTTGTAAATTTTCACCTTGTTCCAACTTTTCACCTGATTCTAAACTTTCAATAATAGAACTTGAAACTGTATGATTTATACCTAAATTTTTAAGTTCTTTGTTTATTAGACTAACTACTTCTTTAAAATTACTATTATCAATTTTACTATCTATAAATGATTCCTCTGTACTAGTTCTTTCATTATTTTTAGCCATTGTAATACCATTCTGATTTTGACTTACTGCTGAAGGCTTTATCGACCCTTGCATATCTTTATTCTCTCCACTGCTAAATAGATAGTTGTTAATATCTTTTAAATTGTTATATATAGCTGAATCGCCCTTAAATAACTTTATAAAGCTTTCAAGATTTTCTTTAGTAAAACCAATATTATTTTCTTTAAATAATAATATCTCATCAACATTTAGGTTCTTTAAAACTACAAAAAAATCTTTTAAAACTTTTGTTATTTCATTTGCTTTAGCACTATTTGGATCAATGTTTCTACTTTCAATATATTTAGTTATAAAAGCATCCTCTTTTTCCCCATTTAAAGATATTTTCCCTTTGAAATCAACTAAGTTTTTTATATCAGTTATATTCTCCTTAGTTAGAGGCATATCATGTTTTATCATTTTTTCAAAAAGTAAAGCATCTGTTTTGTCAGTACTTAATGATTTTCCACTATGATTGTCTTTTAAAATGTCATTTTCTACGTTTTTACTATCCTCATATACTAGCTTTATTTTAAGCTTTCCCTCTTCGAATCCTTCTACTTCAAAATTCAACACACTACCGCTAGTCCCTTGTTCTAGTGGCTTATCTAGCTTAGCCGCAAATTGCCATCCATCTAATAATTTTAAATTAACTTCTCCTTTTTGCTGATCTACACTCACTATTCTTGCATTAAATTTCTCTCCAGCTTCGAAGGATATTTTACTAAAAGCTTTTTTAGCTAAAGGATTTTGCAAAATTGGATTATTGCTAATTATCGCCATAAGCCACCTCCCATTTGTTTAAGTTACTAATATTTAAAAAGTCATCAATATTTTATTATCGTATATAAACCATTTTTTTGAAGGGGATATTAATAATTTTCTATAAATATTAACTTTCCCTTCAAAATCAAAAGACAAAGCTAAAATATAAATTTTAACTTTGTCTTTTAGAGTGTTTTATTCAATGATCAATGAGTAATATTTTTTCTTTCCTTTTTTAATAAGTACTTTACCATCTTTGAAATCAGTATCTACTAGAGTTGCATTTTTATCTTCGATCCTCTTATCATTGATAGTTAATCCACCTTGTTCTATTAGCCTTCTAGCTTCTGCTTTTGAAGGTAATACTTTAGTGTAGACTAATATATCCATTAATCCTATACCTAACATGCTTTCTGGGATAGATACAGTTGGTACGCTACTCATATCAACTCCAGCACCAAACAATGCTTGTGCTGCGCTTTGAGCCTTCATAGCTTCTTCTTCTCCATGAATAAGTTTTGTGACCTCAAAAGCTAAAACTTTTTTAGCCTCATTAATTTCTTCACCCTTTAAAGCGCAGAGCCTCCTGATTTCGTCCATTGGTACAAAAGTAAGTAAGGATAAACATTTCTCTACAACTGAGTCTTCTATATTTCTCCAGTATTGGTAAAAATCATGTGGAGATGTTTTATCTGCATCAAGCCATAAAGCTCCATTTTCCGTTTTCCCCATTTTCTTGCCTTCACTATTTGTTAATAATGCACAAGTCATTCCATAAGAAGCTTTACTTTCTTTTTTTCTTATCAGTTCCATACCAGCAATAATGTTTGACCATTGATCGTCTCCACCTAATTGCATAGTGCATCCGTATTTCTGATTTAACATTAAAAAATCATATCCTTGCATAAGCATATAATTAAATTCAAGGAAAGATAAACCCTTTTCTAATCTCTGTTTATAACACTCAGCAGCTAACATCCTATTTACTGTAAAATGCACTCCTATATCCCTTATAAAATCCACATAATTTAAGTTTAATAACCAGTTTGCGTTATTTTCTAGTATTGCTTTATCATCCTTAAAATCTATAAGTCTTGAAAGCTGAGTTTTTATGCAACTTATATTATGATCGATTTCTTCCTTTGATAACATTTTCCTCATATCTGTTTTACCAGATGGATCACCTATCATCGCAGTTCCTCCACCAACTAATGCTATAGGTCTATGCCCTGCCCTTTGCATATGTGCCATAAACATCATAGCAATAAAATGACCAACATGTAGACTATCTGCCGTTGGATCAAAACCTATATAAAAAGTTACCTTTTCTTTCCCTAATATTTTCTTGATTTCATCCTCGTGAGTAAGTTGCTTTAAATATCCTCGTTCTAAAAGTGTATCATATACATTTTCCATGATTTACTCCTCCTTATTTTAATTTTACTTATTTTTGGGGATAAAAAAAACGCCCCCTATGAAAGGGACGAAATAATTTCCGTGGTACCACCCAAATTGATTTAACAATCCGCTTTTTCCTTATAACGTAAGGTCAACCCGTCTCAGCTTAATTTAAAAATAACTTTATTTCAGCTTAAAGCTCCAGAATGTAATTCACCATATTCATTAACTAGTTTACACCTACCACTAGCTCTCTTAATAATTCCTATAGTTACTTTTTTCTTTCATAGCTTTATATATATTTTTTTAACTTACATCTATTTAACCATTTATTACGTTTATTTTCAACTATTTTGCCATATATATTAAATATAAATTTAATATATAGACATTATTAAAGATAGGCTCAAATAAAATGCTTAACTCCTGGGAAAATAGACTTAAATGTATTATCATCTTTTGAATCCACAAATATTACTTTACCATACTTAATAAAATCCTTTTTCATTCGTGCAAATCCTTTCCCTGATTTTATAAATCTTTTTTTATCATCTAAAGCTATTAGCTTATCATATATCCACATGTTTCTTTTTAAATAATTCCGAGTATTAACTTCAGTTGAAAATAATAAATTACCGGGACTAATTACACTTACACTGCTGTAATTTACTACTATTTCAATTTCCTTATAGAATATAGTATAATCCCTATAAAGTATTGCATTCTTTACGGCTTCGTGAACTGCACTTATAGGATAATTTGATGGAAATATCTTTTTAAAATTTTCTTCTACTCTATCTAACATATCTAATAAATTTCCTTGCACAAGTATAACCTCATCAAATTTATCATTTATCTTATTTACTATCTTTATCATATTATGAGGCAAATAAATACTATTTATTGATGAAAATACCAATAATCCACCCAGAGTAACTACCCTTTTATTATAATCTCTTTCTATAAAAGTTATCCCTGCATTATCCATAAATTCTAACCTATTATTGTTATTTACTAAGATACGTTTATTTTCAAAATACTTATTGACAATATCAAAATTCAAACTATTAACGTCACTATTCATAATAGGTATAGTCTCAATATTAAGATTAAAATTTTCTTGCAAACAGGAAATTAATTCCTCTTTCCTCATTGTATCTGTTGTGGACCCCCGTCTTATGTAAAATGCACCATTTTCCCTTAATTGATAGGGCTTCTGACCACCATCATATATAGTTATAATTGCCACATTTTTGCTTTGATATACTATAAAATCTATGGATACTGGAATAGGTGGTTCACATCTCGAACTAATTATTTGCTGAATTTGTTCTTCTTTAAATTCATTGGCATCGATACCTATAATTCTTTTTGTTTTATCCTCTACTCCAATTATTATATATCCGCGTCCTCCACGAGAATTTGCTATAGCAGATACATCTTTAGCTAATTCTTTTTTACCACTTTCGATGAATATATCAATTTTTTGCTTATAATCTAGTTTTGTGCCCTCATCCCTTTTTAACAACATGTTAACTTTTTTTAAATCCATATATTTCACCCCAAATACGCTGTAATAATATACTATGTTTATAATTATAGAATATTCCAAATTATTATATTTATATTTTACAACAAAAGACGATGGAATACCATCGCCTTAATAAGGCAAAACAAATTATTGAAAATTCTTTTCATCACCTGTATTCATTATTTGCACTTCTACTTCAACTTTCAACTCAGTTTTTTTAATAATATCATTTGGAATTTTAATTTTTGGGTATTTATTGTAAAATTGTTCTGTTATATCAAAGATATCAATCCCCATCGTCTTGTACTTTGCAAATAGATTATTACAAGATTCTACAATATTTTTTTCTGATTGCTCTTCAATTTTAATTACATTTTTTTTTGTAAAAATAATCTTTTTTTGGGCTTCTGCAAAATCTACATTAACTTTAATCCGCTTTTTCAGGTGAATAACCTTACCATCATAATTTATCTCTGTCTTAGTTTTACTTTTTAAAATTTCTAATGCTATAAATTTGTTAATATCACAGGGGTTAGTTATTTCTAAAGAACCACTTGAGACTGCGTTCATTAAAAAGTTGAACCCCTGGCCTTCATTTGTTTCTATTATACCAACCATTTTATCGTTTTTAATCACCGCTCCACCATTTATTTCGAGTCTTGGCTCTAAATTATCTTTTGGAATATCTATTATTGTTACTACATTTGTTTTATCGCCCATGTTCCTTTGATTATAAAAATCATTAAGACTTAGTTTTAAAGATCTTGAAGATGAACCAACATTTTCTACAAGATGCATTATAAAAAACCCAATATATTTTTCTTGAGGAATGTTCATCTTTATGAGTTTCTCCGGATCTCCTAGATATATTGCAATATATGGCCTAATAAGAAGTTCTTGATCTCGATCTAAAAAATCTATATAATTTCCAAGACCACCTTCTGCGGCATTTTGGGTAAATATTATGGCCTTATTTTGCGTATAATTTAATTTATAACTGGAAGTAGAATTCATATTTCTTATAGCTTCAAACATTGTTTTCCCTTTTCCCTTAAATAAGATTCTCTCATCCACCCCTTGCGGTGTTCCCCCTCTTACCCCTTTATATGCTTCTGCATATATTATAGGATTACCATTACTATCCACATCTATTATTATACAAGTAACAAATAACAGTCTATTAATGTCTCTATAACTAAAACATGCTGACATGTTAATACAACTTATTATTAAGCATATTATAACTAGTGTTTTTTTATACTTACTCATTATAATCATCCTTATCAAAAATACTATTAGATATCTTGTTAAGATCTCTTCTATATAATACATCCTTAAATTTAAAACCCTCTAGTGTACCCATAGGAAATAAAAATGGATATCCACAGCTTTCTAGTCCCGCCATATGTGCTATAAAAATAAAGAAACCAATATAAAATCCTGGTAGCCCCAGAAGTGAGGAAAAAATTATTATTATTATATTCCATATGGATAAAGCCCCATAAAGCTTAGGCACTAAAAAAGAAGAAATGGACGAAAGTGCCACGATTACTACAGTACTTTGGGAAGCTAACCCTACTCCAACAACTGCATCTCCCAAAATTAAAGCTCCAACAATGCTCATTGCCTGGCCTATAGATTGTGGTAATCTTATTCCTGCTTCCCTAAGTAATTGAAAAAAGAAAGTCATTAATAATAACTCTATTACCGTAGGGAGAGGTACATCTGCTCTAGACATTGTAAACTTTATAGCAAGTACGGATGGAATAATTGAAAAATGGTACGTCGCAATAGACAAATATAAGCCTGATAGCATGCTAGCCGAGAAGAATGCAACCAGCCTCATAAGTCTTGATGCATTAGCAAAATACATATTTGAATAATAATCATCCGGTGTATGGAAATTATCTATAAAAAAATATGGTGCAGTAATTACAAAAGGTGTCCCATCTACTATTATTGCTATTTTCCCTTCTAAAAGCTTTGATGCCGCGACATCTGGCTTTTCGGTAGTACCTATTGTATCAAACATCGTATTCTTACTTTTTAATTCTTCTTCAATATAATTTGTGTCTAATATAAATTCTAATTTTATATTTGTTACCTTTTTCCTTATGTAATCCACAAGTTTCCTAGGTGCAACACCTTCTATATAAGCTATTACAACTACTGTATTTGATTTATTTCCTAAAAACAAAGGTTCAAATTTCAAATCAGGATTTTTTATTTTTCGCCTAATAAGTGATACATTATCTATAAAAGCCTCCGTAAACCCTTCTCTCGGTCCTTTGATTACATTTTCTGTAACTGGGATTCCAACACTTCGCCTTACATAACCCTTCGCTTCACAAAATATTGATTTATCTGCAAATGAAAATATGAGCACCAAGTCTCCAGATAAAATATGTACTATAGCCTCCTCATTACTATTAATATCCCCAATGCTATTAGCTGGTAATACCTCTTTTTTTATATACTCTAAATCTACAGTTGATATCTTATGTCTTATTAGAGGATTAAATATATATTCACTAATAAATTTGGAATCACATAAATCATCAATAAATATGCCACTTATTGTTCCTACATCACACTGTATCTCTCTATATTTAACATCATAACTATTTTTTAATTTTTCTCTAATGTAATTTATATCTGTTTTTCTCATTTTAATCACCTAATTTATTATCTGTCATGTTTAAGTTAATTATTCTGTAATTTTTTATTTTGGAGTTTAACATTTAATAAATCGGTAAATAATACTAATATATGTAAAGTTTTATTACTAATAATTATAGACTCAAAACAAATAGGAGGTGCGATAACAACATGGATAAGCTAAATACAAAACATTTAATATTCATAATTTGGGGAACCTCAATTGTAGCAATGAAAACTTATCCTAATATATTCATTGTAAATGGAGGTAGAGATTCTTGGATTTCAGTTATTATTGCCTCTATTATTCTATTTATTTATTTCATTTTCTTAATATCCGTTTGTAAAAAAACAAAATGTTATAATATGGACGAAATATACCACAAGGCACTAGGTAAAACTATGGGAAACATTTTTTTGATTTTATTTATCATCACTTTAATTGTAAGCTTAATAGAAAGCTCTTCTGTAGAAGCAAATGCCTTGCATGTAAATATGCTTTCAGATACTCCTGCTTGGTTCTTTCTGCTGTTTATAGTAATACCAGCCATTTATATAACAAAGAAGGGTACTAGAGCAATAATCATAGTTACTATTATCGCTATATCTCTCATAATGATGGCAGGAATAAACCTAGCAATCCTTACAGCTAAATATAAAAAGCTTAAATACTTACTGCCTGTAATGGGCAATGGCATAACAACTTCTTTTATTTTATCAGTTATAAAAGCACTTGGATGTTATGGAAGTATAGCCATTTCTATACCATTTTTGTCCAGAGTAATTAATAAGTCAAAAATAATAAAACATTGTGTCATTGCGTTATTGATTGTAATACAAATGGAGATTTTTGCAAGTATTGGTCTTTTAAGTACATTTGAGGTAAGTAGAGTCGTGAACATTGTTTATCCAAAGCTCATACAAACTCAGTTAGTTAGTTATTTTGATTTCTTAGAGGTTGGAGAATTTTTTGTAATGCTTCAAATGGTAGGTGGGTGGTTTATAAAATATGTATTAGCGCTAAACGCTATACTCATTTTATTAAAAAATCTTTCTTTTTTTAATAAATACATGATATACATTATTACTTTATTTGTATTCATAATTTCCTATTTCATTTCTGCTAAGGTACTATTACTATATAAATTTTTAAACCTTTACGTATATTTTTCTGTGCTAAGCTTCATATTAATACCAACAATAATTTTCAGTATATTCTACTTTAAAACAAAAATAAATAGTAAGACATTTAATCTAAAATAAGCCTTTATAATGTTTAGTTACTTTTTTAAATATACGTAAAAGAGGCTCAGAATTTATTATGTTCTGAGCCTTTTTACTAATTTATAAATCCATGCTTTTTATTATATTTAACAAGCGTTAATGATAATGGCAATGCAAGGGCAATACCAACTATAACTTGGCCGATATTGGGAGGTATATCCACAAATGCAAGTAGTGCATTATTAGTTGTTAGCTTATATACTATAAGGCCTGAAAGGAAATATCCTAAAACCATCCATACACCTGCTACTATAAATGCAAATAGATTATTCCACAGATTATCTGCTTTATATCCCTTCCTATATGCAATTATCGCTGTTAAGTATGCCATTCCTCCTTTTATAATCAATGTAAAAGGCGCCCAATAAAACCAGGGTGTTGATAAATCAAATAAGGTCATACCTAGTGCAGCGGATATAAAACCTTTTTTCTTTCCTAGTAATATGGCAGATAAATATACCATGCTATCACCTATATGAAATACAGCCTTATTCCCCACTGGTATTTTTATTAAATATGTAGCAATATATATAATAGCTGCCATGATTCCGATTTGTACTATATCAATAGTTTTAATAGATGTGTTACTACTTTCCATCATTCTCCCCCTAAAATTTAATTTTAAATTCTCTCTAATAACATTATATACAATATTAATTAGTTTTCAAATGTATCCATACGCTTCATAAGTTTAATTTTTTATATATATTGTATATACATTGCCGAAATACTAAATACTATATAATATTTAGTTATTTTGATAAATGGAGGTATTCATATGACTTTCTTACGATGGCTCGGTGGATTTGTGGTTTTATTTTGGTTAATGGGAGTACTTTTTAGTAAAGGTGGAAGTTTAATTAATATATTACTAATAGTTGCTGCAATTGTATTTATAATTGACATTCTATTTAGTAAAAGAAAAAATTTATAAAATTGAATACAAAAAGTCTCTTGAAATATTTTCAAGAGACTTTTCATTTTATTTATTTTTAATTAGGTTACCTAAAATACCCTGACATGACCCTAATCATTATTTTTACTAACATCCGATAAGATTAAACCTTTATTATGCTCTAATGCCCAACTAATACCCCAATCATTTTGGAATAATAATAGATCCCTATCCTTAAAATCTTTAACTAATCTAGCATCACTAGTTAAGTTAAGTTTTTCTTTATCTATTGTACTCTTTTCAATCCATCTTATATTTGTAAATGCTAACCTATCAATTTTAATATCTACATTATATTCATTTTTAAGTCTAAATTCTAATACCTCAAACTGAAGCACTCCTACAACTCCAACTACAATTTGTTCAATCCCTATATGTAGTTCCTTAAATACTTGGATTGCTCCCTCTTGAGCTATTTGTGTTACTCCCTTTATAAATTGCTTTCTCTTCATAGTATCAACAGTTCTCACCCTTGCAAAATGTTCTGGAGCAAAAGTTGGTATTCCTTCAAACTCAAATTTATTTGAGGACGAACATATAGTGTCTCCTATACTGAATATACCTGGATCAAAAACTCCAATAATATCTCCTGCATAAGCTGTATCTACTATTTCTCTCTCTTGCGCTAAAAATTGTTGAGGTTGTGCAAGTTTTATTTTATTACCACCCTGCATATGATAAACATCCATGCCTTTTTCAAATTCTCCAGAACAAATCCTCATAAAAGCAATTCTATCCCTATGAGCCTTATTCATATTAGCTTGAATTTTAAAAACAAACGCAGAAAAGTCTTTACTATAAACATCAATTTTTCCTATGCTCGAATTTCTTGGTAATGGAGGTGATGTTAATTCTAAAAAGCTTTCTAAAAATGGTTCAACACCAAAATTAGTTGAGGCACTACCAAAAAATACTGGGGTAAGCTCCCCATTAGCTACTTTCTCTAAATCGAAATCATCACCAGCTACATCTAGAAGTTCCATATCTTCCATAAGCTTCTTATATAAATCGTCGCCAATAAGCTCGATTGCCTTTTCATCGGAAGCACTAATTTTTGTTTCTTTAGCTTCTATTTGACCATGCTTTCCATCATCAAAAACAATAATTTCCTTTGTACGCCTATCATAAACGCCTTTAAAATCTACCCCGCAACCTATCGGCCAATTCATTGGATAAGATCTAATACCAAATTCATTTTCTATTTCTTCCATAAGCTCAAATATATCTCGAGTTTCTCTATCCATCTTATTAATAAAGGTAAAGATGGGTATCTCTCTTATGCTACATACATGGAATAATTTTCTTGTTTGTGCCTCTACTCCTTTTGCGCCATCTATAATCATTACTGCACTATCTGCTGCCATAAGCGTTCTATAAGTATCTTCACTAAAATCTTGATGCCCTGGGGTATCAAGTATGTTTATACAAAAATCTTTGTAATTAAATTGCATAACTGAAGACGTAACAGAAATACCTCTTTGTTTTTCTATTTCCATCCAATCAGAAACTGCATGTTTAGAAGCTTTTCTAGCCTTAACTGAACCTGCAAGCCTTATAGCGCCACCATATAATAATAACTTTTCCGTTAGTGTAGTTTTACCTGCATCTGGATGAGATATTATAGCAAACGTTCTTCTCTTTTTAATCTGTTTTATGTAATCCTCCAAGGTATCGCTCTCCTTTTTTTATGTTTTAAATTATGTAAATACATATATATATTCCTACAATCACTTGCTTAACTCCTAGTGATTCTAAAATTTCACCTATCAAATCTCTACCTATCAATTTTAGCTTTTATACACATATATGTCAACTAAGGTTGTACTTATAAATGGTAGAAGGATAAAATTATTTTTGGTGGAATTTATTTAAATATTACGAATATTATCCGACGTGAAAAAATAAATTGACTTACCTAATTTATTATGTTTATATTAGTATATAAGTTAAAACTTATATAAAACTTAATATTTATTTAGTTTTCTAGGGTTCCGCAGTTTATGACTGGCTGGTCCAAGAGAAAACGCACAGTTATCTGTGTTCACGGAAGGATAAAAGCCTGGGAGATATTATAATAATATTTCTTAAGGCTTTTTTATTTTACTCACTTTAAAATGATGCCACATAATATTATTATAATTGACCCCAAATATTGTTTCAGGAGGGAGTAATTATGGAATGGTTTTATTTAGTGGTAGCTGGAATTTTTGAAGTAGCATGGGCAATCGAGTTAAAATATTCGCTAGGATTCACGAAAATATTACCCAGTTTATTAACCATTATAGGAATGATTACAAGTTTTTATTTTTTATCGTTATCACTAAAAAGTCTGCCACTTGGAACTGCATATGCAGTTTGGACTGGTATAGGAACTGTTGGTACAGTGGTCCTAGGCGTTATTTTGTTTAAAGAGCCAATTAATATTATGCGTGTTATTTGTGTTGTATTAATTGTAAGTGGAATCATTGGCTTAAAACTGATAACGATAAAGTAGCAATTTGTGTAAGCTTTATACTAATCAAGTGCTAGTTATACCAGTAAAGGATTGTAGATAAAACCCAGAATAATACTTATTAATAAGGAGGAATTTTAGTGAAAAATTTTGTAATTGAAGATGATTTTTGGGGTTTATTCCCTAACGCAAAGATCGGGGTTGTTATTTGTCATGGAATAGATAACACCATAGGAAATAACGAAGGATACATTGATATGATTTTAAAGGCTGAAAAAGAAGCTTTAAAGTATTTGCAAAATGAAGAATTTAGCAATAACGAAGTAATAAAAATATGGAGAGCATCATTTCAAAAATTTAAAACTAAAAAGGGTGCTAGGTCATCTATAGAAGCATTATTAAAGCGAATTGATAAAGGAGATCATATTGGAAATATTAATCCATTGGTTGACATATACAATTCAATTTCATTAAGATACGCTTTACCCTGCGGTGGTGAGGATATAGACAAATTTAACGGAGATATAAGATTAACAAAAGCAATTGGAGATGAAGACTTTGTTCCACTTGGAACAGATAAAAATTCACCCCCTTATGAAGGAGAAGTTGTATATAAAGACAATGCTGGAGCGATTTGTAGATGCTGGAATTGGCGAGAATCATTAAGAACCATGCTCACTGAAAATACAAATAATGCTTTTTTATGTATTGAATTGACTGATGAAAAAAGACAAGTGGAATTTGATGATGCTTTAAAGGAATTAGAAACATTAGTAAAAAATAATTTAGGAGGAGAAACTCAAATTTCAATTTTAGATGCAAACAATAAGAATGTTCAAATTGATTAAATTAATTTAGGAGGGTTTATAAATGAGTAATTTTAGTTATAAGGATATTTATATTGAGGATGGTAAGCGGGTTCTTGAGATGAACATATTGCCCGAAAAGTATTGCAACTTTGATTGCATATTTTGCCCTATTGGAAAGTCACACAACAAAATAGACACACAACAAACATTTTCGGATATTTCTGAATCATTAAATGAACTGGAACATAAATTAGTGAGTAATGAAGTGGATTTGGTATTTATAAACTCTAAAGGAGAAGCTCTGGTTAATGATAAAATTGAAAGTGTCATTAATTTAGTGAAAAGTAAGGGATTGGCAGTAAGATTACTTTCAAACGGGTATATATTGGGTAGGGTTGAGTACATGAAAATAGCCAATAAATGTGATGAAGTAATTGGAGAAATAAAAACTATTACGGAGAAGGATTTTCAAAAGGTTCAACGCCCTATTGATGGTTATACCTTCCATGAGTATATCTCAAGTATGATTTCTTTCAATAAACAATACAAAGGTAAGTTTATATTAGAGATAACAATTCTCAAGGGATATAATGACAGCGAAGAAGCCATTTCCAGGTTAAAAAATATTATTGATGAATTATCACCAGACAAGATAATTATTGAAAGAATGAATGATGACAGATTTAAAGAGAAACTCGGAATAAGTGATGAAAAATTTCATGTGATTTCAAAGGCATTACTTGATAAGTAGCATGACATTATAATATAAAATAAAAATAACCGACTCTTCTTAAATAGATAAGTCGGTTTTTATATGCCTCTTTCCTTAATATTAGGTTACTTTTACTATTATCTAGGAATAAAACCTATTTTCTTTTGCATTTTTCTTAATGTCTTATTTGCAACATAGTTAGCCTTTTCTGCTCCTTTTTTATAAATCTCTTCTAGATATGCTTTTTTACCTATGTATTCCTTAATTTTAATCTGTATAGGTTCAAGCTCTGAAACTACTGCTTCTGCTACATCTTTTTTAAACTGAGCATAACCTTGCCCTTCATATTTAGCTTCTATCTCTTCAATAGACATCCCAGTTATAGTCATTAATATTGTCATTAAGTTTCTAACACCTAGTTGCTCATCATTAAACTTAACCACCCCTAGACTATCTGTAACTGCTCTATTTACTTTTTTTCTTATAACTTCTGGTGGGTCCATTATTAAAATAAATCCATTAACATTTTCTCCTGATTTAGACATCTTCTTAGCTGGTTCTTGTAAGTCCATTACCTTAGCTCCTGCTTTGCCTATATATGGTTCAGGTATTACAAATGTATCGCTATATGTTTTATTGAACCTCTCAGCTATATCCCTAGCAATTTCAAGATGTTGAAGTTGATCTTTTCCTACAGGTACTAAATTGGTTTGATATAATAAAATATCTGCGGCCATTAGCACAGGATAGATAAGTAACCCTGCTCCTATACTTCCTGCACTATTTTGAGATTTAACTTTATATTGAGTCATCCTGCTTAATTCTCCCATATAAGTAGAACAAGTTAAAAGCCAAGCTGCTTCACTATGAGCAGGAACATGTGATTGAATAAACATGGTGTTTTTCTCAGGGTCAATACCTGCAGCTAAGTAAATAGCTAATAATTCTAGAGTTCTTCTTCTCAAATCTTTTGGTTCTTGCTTTACTGTTATTGCATGTAAGTCCACCACACAAAAATAGCATTCATATTCATCTTGTAATTTAACCCAATTTTTTATTGCTCCTAAATAATTTCCCAGAGTTAAGTCACCCGAAGGTTGAATTCCACTAAATATTACTTTCTTATTATCTTCCAATATGATCATCTCCTAAAAATGTAAATAATGAACGAAAATAATATATTGATTCGAATGCAATTCACATCGTTAAGTAATTCTAAAATTAATTATTTTTACATCTGCTAAAAAACACAAACTCGCTATCCCCTTAGTATTCCTCATGGGCGCACAACAATTCTCAATTGTTATGTGCTCAAACATGTGTTTTTCTTTACGCATCTATAAATATAATTAATTATGAATTACTAAAACTTGCTCATATGCTTTCTACTCAACATCTAATTTTTTCATTATTTTAAGTGTGTTAAATAAAAAAAGCCCTATGGATAAATCCATAGGGCGAATATACACGGTACCACCTAATACTTAGAAACTATGTTAAGGCTTCTGCTCAAACAGATACACTACGATATCCTACCTCTATAACGTAAGGCTTACGTCAAGGACTACTATACTTCATCCTGAGTCTTAGAGACCCATTCAATTTAAACATAATTATCGTAATCACACCCTCTACGACTCTCTAAAAATTTGTTTTTAAATTTACTTGCTTCTCATCAAAGACTATAACATTATAATATATTTAAAATCTCTTTAAATAATATTATACTTATTTCATTGAACTGTCAATAGAAGTCGATTTTATGCTTTCCAAAGACCATGTAAATTGCAATATTCTCGTACGAATAACACTTCTTCTTCTAATTTAAATTCAGCCTCTGGTTTTTCACCTGGTTTTAAAAATTTTCTATATACTTTATTTTCTGTGTGTACTTCAATAAATTCAATATGATGTTCTTCAAGTGATGGATGTTGTACTGCTCCAACCTTAACTTTAATTCCACCCTCTATTTTTTCTGATACAGGAACATGTTTTTCAACTGCTGCATCCGTAGTGTTTTCTACTTGAAGTGTCATATCTTTTCCACAACAAACCAAAGTACCTCCAGAATTATGAACTACCTCAACTATATTACCACATATTTCACATTTGTAAATTTGTCTTAATTCAGTCATTATTATTCCTCCTTTAAATTTAGAAATCAATAAATGATAATTATGCTTATTTATTCATAACAATTATTTATTGATAGTTATTATATATATTCTACATTCTTTTAAAATCCCCTCTTTTTATAGAGAATTTTATTTATATTTGTATTTTATGCTAACCCAATTTATTATATACAATGATTATATATATTGTATCCCTAATATTACCTTCATTATTTTTCTTTTATGTGGAACACTATATAACATCAATATAAAAGGAGGCACTAATATGTCAAAAGATCAAGTAAAAACATATACACCATATGAAAGAGATTTCTATGATCAGGAACCATCTGATATAAGATCTTATTCCGAAACTGATTCTACTATGCTCCCAGATCCAGTAACTGACCCCATAGTTGCTATGAATATATCTAATGTGGAATTTGACTATACTTACTATGGTGGAGTAGAGTTTGTTGATGAAGAAGACTAACTTCTTCTAGGAAGAAGACTAATTTCTTTTGTAAAAAAGACTAGTCTCTTTATAAAGACATTTAACCTTTTAAAGCTATAAAGTGTTAAAAACAGATGACTTCGTTTTAGAAGTCATCTGTTTTTTTAAATTATAACCTCAACTTTATGAACCCCATTAATAAATGGTACTAACCCATCAATACATAACTTACCATCAAGCCATATTCCTTTATCTCCAATACGTTTAACCTCAATTATATATTCATAATTATCCTTTTTATAAATAATCTCATAATTTGGCCATTCCTCTGGGACGCAAGGCTTAATAGTAAATCCTTTTCCCTCCTTTAATTTAAGGCCGAGAATAGCTTCTATTCCTGTTCTATACATCCATCCTGAAGTTCCAGTATACCAACTCCAGCCTCCTCTTCCCACATGAGGTTCTTTTCCGTATACATCAGCAGTCATTACATATGGCTCTGTTTTAAATCTCTCACATTCAGGCAGAGTTTTTGTATGATTTATAGGATTTATCATGTTATAAAGCTTTGCCGCTGTATCACCTTTATAGAGTTTAGCAAAAGCAAGAATTACCCAAGTCGCAGCGTGCGTATATTGCCCACCATTTTCCCTAACTCCAGGAACATAACCTTTAATATAACCAGGCTCCAAAGAAGATTTACTAAAAGGTGGAGTTAATAGTAATATCATGCCATTATCTTCTTTTATTAAATAACGTTCTAATGACTTCATAGCCTCTGTTGCTCTTTCTTTATTTGCAGCACCAGATATTACTGCCCAAGATTGAGATAGGGAATCGATCTTACATTCTTCATTTTGCGATGAACCAAGTGGCGTTCCATCATCAAAATATGCTCTTCTATACCAATTACCGTCCCATGCATTATCCTCTAGATTTATTCTTATATACTCTTGCATATCCTTATATTTCTTAAGTTTCCCATCATCATTTTCGTATGTGCAAGCCTTTGAGAAATCTGCTAATATATCATATAAGAACCAGCCTAACCATACACTTTCACCTTTCCCCTTATTACCCACAGTACTCATTCCATCGTTCCAATCTCCACTTCCCATAAGAGGAATATTGTGAGATCCAAATTTAAGGGCTTTTTCTATAGCCTTTATACAATGTTCATATATACTACCTGTAAAATCTGCTTTTCCTGAAATGTTATATCTTTCATCTTCGCCTTCTGCAAGTGGTGTATCCATTAAATATTCCGCTTGTTCATTTAGGATATCAAAATCACCAGTATTTTTTATATAATCCATAGTGACATAAGGTAGCCATAATAAGTCATCGGAAAATCTTGTTCTTATTCCACTATCTACAACTGGGTGCCACCAATGCTGTACATCCCCTTCAACAAATTGCCTTGAAGCACTATACAGAATTTGTTTTCTTGTCATACTAGGCTCAATCATGCTTAGTGACATAACATCCTGGAGTTGATCTCTAAATCCATATGCTCCACCAGATTGATAAAAAGCAGTTCTTGCCCATAATCTACATACTATAGTTTGATACATTAACCATCCATTAAGCATTAAATCCATACTCTTATCTGGTGTCTTAACCTGAATCGTATGAAGTATTCTGTTCCAATATTTTTTAACATTTTCTAGTGCAGTATCAACTTTTTTATAGTCTTCAAATTCTTTTGCTACCTTTGAAATATTATCTAAATTCTCGTTCTCACCAAGCATTGCTATTAATTCTATTTCCATATTAGGCTCTAAATGAATTTTTGAAGTAACTGCAAGGCATGGATCTAGTCCCGCTCCCACATTATTTGAGAGTTTTATTCTCTTTAGAACTTCCGGATTTTCAATACTTCCTCCTCTTCCTAAAAACTCACTTCTATCACCGGTGAAGCTTTGCTCATAACCTCCAAATAGCTTTAAATAAGACTTTAATTTACCAAAATGCTGATTATAACAATTTGTTGCATACATATATTCTTGTTCTTCATTAATATAAGTTACTATGTGCTGAGCAGTATGTTGAGGTACTACACCCATTACAAGTTCCGCATAATAGGTTATACTTATATCTCTAGGTATATCACTATTATTCTTTAATTTTATTTTGCATAGCTTAACATTATGCTCCATTGGCACAAACATAGTTACTTCACCCATAATTCCAAAAGCCTCATGTTTGAAGTTTGAATATCCAAAACCATGCTCTATTAAGTATTCTCCACCATCCCTTATAGGTTTAGGTGTAATACTCCATATACTTCCGTTGTTATCATCTCTCAAATATATAGCTTCTGAGCATTCATCACTTATCCAGTCATTGGACCAAGTGGTAATTTTATTTTCCCGACTGTTACTGTTCCATGTATAAGCTGATCCACATTCTGACACATGGAATCCAAAATCACCATTTGAAATTACATTTATCCATGGTGCTGGGGTATTATTGAAATCTTTAAGTAAAATAGTGTAATTTTCACCTTCTACATCAAAACCTCCTAGTCCATTAAAATACTCTAATGGTTTTATATTAAACTTGTGCTCCTTAAACATGAATTCTTTTTTTAAAGTTTGAAGTAACGGTATTTTCTGTATTCTCTTGTTCTTATTTTGAATTTGAGATACTAACATTCCCTTACATGAATCTATAACCAACCTAGCTATAGCTATTAATAGATCTATATCTTCATCTTTAATATTAGCCTTATTAAGTATAAATAACCCACCAGGTTTGTTTTCTTTATCTCTTAAGTGACTTCCACCTACTAAATCCTTAATATCAGCTTGTAGCGGCTGATCATATGAGGTCATTTGAAGGTTTATTATCACCAAATCAACTCTTAATCCTTTAAGGCTTAAGTATTCATGAGCATTTATAAGTTGGCGAACTAAATCTTTATCTTTACTCTCACGCACTATTAGAAGAATTATAGGTAAATCTCCTGAAATGCCATATCCCCAAAGAGTGAATTGTCCCTTTTTTACATTTTTTATATACTTTTCTCTTTGTCTAAATGTAGAATTTAAAAATAAAATTTTGGAAGCTATAACTTGATATAAATTTGCCTGAGTAGATTTTATACCTAAGTATTTCATATCTACCTGAGTTTGACTCCAAGCTAGTTCAAATACCCTATTTATGTTATGAAATTCACTATATTTTTTAGCTAAACTTATCACTTCTTCTTTTGTATTAGCTATTGACGTTGTGAATGCTATAATGCATGTTTCACCAGGCTTAATTTTAACTCTTCTTCTTATACTTACTATAGGGTCAAGTACAGCTCCAACAGTATTAGATAATACTAAATCTCCCCTCATTGCTATAGGATGTATTATATTCTCACCACGACCTATGAAATTAGCCCTGCTAGTCTCATATTGAATAGTTCCAATAGTATTTCCCTGAGTTGCGACGGTTTGCATAACCCAAGGCTGTTTCTCTCCCTTAGATCTCGGCCTTCTCGTTGCGATGATACAACTAGGATTATCAACATACTCCGTTTTCACAAACAAATTTCCGAATGCGGGATGTACTATATCCGCATCATAATGAGCTAGCGTTACCTCAAAATAACTTGTTATCTCGAAAATTTTACTTTTAGTATCTTTATTTATAATTGATAATCTTCTTACCTCTGAATCATCTTCTGTAGCCACAGTAATTTCCATACGAGTGACAACATTTTTATCACGCCTTTCAAACTCAGCCTTGTCTAATGCGAACGTTACTTCATAACTATCACTTGGCTTTTTACAAGGCTCATACGCCACACTGAAAAATTCATTTTTAGACATATCTTTGATATAAACAAACATACCCGTATTGTCTTTTGTAACATCTTCCTTCCATCTGTAAATCATAGTTTTATCACGCAAAGCATACCCTGATCCACTATTAGAAATCATTAGCGAATAATTTCCATTTGAAATCAAATGTGTTTCCGGAGTTTCTGTTTTTGCTGTAGTATATTTTCTAACTATGATCTTTTGTTTTCCTACCGGAGTACCTAATACCTTAAATTTGCGTTCCCTATCATATACTACCCTCTTAGAAATTTTCTCTTGAAGTAATAACTCTGTAGCTTTCACTTTTGGTAGTGCATGAAATCTTTTTTGTAGAATGTTATTTAATAATACATTATCTAAAGCCATCAAACTCATACCTTCATGATGAATCATAAAACACTTGATTATAGCCTTAG
Organism: Clostridium estertheticum; assembly: GCF_026650985.1. Taxonomy (GTDB): domain Bacteria; phylum Bacillota; class Clostridia; order Clostridiales; family Clostridiaceae; genus Clostridium_AD; species Clostridium_AD estertheticum_C. Next base: position 4,585,881 of record NZ_CP086239.1, on the reverse strand, counting down.
TATCATCTTTAAACATTCTGTTTTTAGTATAATCTACAGCTTCATAAAACCCATAATTCCCCTCAAGTCCTTCACGCGTAAGCCTTTTAAGATTATCATAAGCTCCTCTAAAGTCGGTTTGGAGTGCCATGACAGTTGAATATGGTGAAATAACTAATTCGTTTTCAAGTCCTGACTTTAATCCTACTCCAGCTACTCCAAACGCTTTATATTGATAATTTGAATTTATATCAAATTTATAAAATGCAGATTCAGATATACCAAAAGGTACCCCTCTTTCACTACAATATTGCTTTTGTGCACCGACTACAGCATTATAAGTTTCATCTAACATTGTACCTGAATAATTTTTCATTATAAGTAGTGGCATCATGTACTCAAACATTGTTCCGCTCCAGGAAACTAAGCCCTTGCTTTTCCCCATATTGGTCATAGATCTTCCAAGTTTAAACCAATGTTTTTTAGGAATATCTCCCTTTGCAATAGCAACGAAACTGGCTTGCCTCGACTCAGAAGCCAATAGATCATAATAACTCTTACCTAGACTATCATTCTCCACATCATATCCAATTCTAAACAGTTCCCTATCTTCATCATATAACATCTTAAAATCGGTAGCTTCCGCCATAGAATTTAGTTTTTCCTTTAAGCCCTCTATTTTGCTAATAACAAATTGAGTTTTTTCTTTTGTTTGTTGTAACAAATCTTTTAATTTTGATGACGATTTATCATTTTTCAATTTGTCATCTAACGTATTTAATATATTTGTTGTTTTTTCAGGGATACTAATTATTGTTGCTTCCTCAAGCAAACATCTCATAGACTTAGTAAGTTCTAAATCAGAGTCTTTGTCAAAGGCATAATCAAACCAAGGAAATAATTCACTTATTTCCTCTAAATACCTACTTACATCATCTTTTAGTTTTTTATTCCAATATGATTCCATGCAATATTCATTTTTCCCCACTTCTAAACTCTTATTGGATAAATCTCTAAGTATAGTTTTCCAACAATTAAAATCTATTGTATCACTCTCTATTCTATTTAATACTCCCTGATATAACTCCTTAACTTTTTGTGATACTCCTGCCTCTTCAGAGGCAAGTCTCATAGTGTCTTCTAATCCCTTAATTTGAGCATGATTAAACACTGGCTCCCCCAAATATTCATCTAACGCCTGTGCAACTACCCAAAGGTACCCAACTAAATTACCACTATCAACAGTAGACACATATCTAGGAAAAAGTGGGGTCTTAGTTTTAGTATCATACCAATTATAAAAGTGGCCTTTGTACATATCCAGATCTTCCATTGACATCATAATTTTATCTATTCTGCTTGTTACATTAACAATCCCAATATACCCCAAATCATATGCAACTAAATTTGAAGTTAATTCCATACCCATATTGGTTGGTGAAGTTCTATGTGCTACTCCATTAGGTGGATCTTCTTGGTAATTATCTGGTCCAAGCCAATTATTTTCATCATTTACAAAATCCTCAAAATAAGCCCAAGTTTTTCTACTTAGTTTTCTTAAGTAATTTTTTTCTTCACTGGTAATTTCAAAAGAGTCAAACTCCATATCACGACTTATAACATAGGCAATTACGGGACTTAAAAACCAAATCACACAAGAAGGTATGCTAAGAAATCCAACACTCATACTTGCATTAAATGATATAACTAGAATTAAAACTGAAATTGCACTACCAACCCACATATCTTCTATAAAATTTTTAAGTTTCTTACCAACTTTTACTTCAACATCCGCTGCTGACCGCCACTCTAATAAGTTTTTTTTACTTATTAGCACTCTATATAATGTTCTAATTATAGCATCCGTCATCATATATGCTTGATAAGGTATAAAACAAAAAATCAAAAATACCTGTTCGATAGCCATCTTGCTGTTCTCAATTTTACCAGATAAACTTACCCCTAAAGCAGGAGAAACTACAGCTTCGCTTACGTCAAAAAGTATAGGTGCTAAAATAGCTACAAAAGCTGCAATAACCCATTTATCCGTACTATCTGGTAATATTCCACCTAAAGCAAGTATAAGCAAAATCGTAACGGAAGGTGTAATCAAACTTCTTCTTAAGTTATCGAATATCTTCCATTTAGATATTTTGTTTAATGGTGAAGACCTTTTAAGCCAACGTAATAATTGCCAATCCCCTCTAGTCCACCTATGTAACCTCATAGAACTAGCGTTATAATAAGATGGGTATCCATCTATAAATTCCACATCAGTAACTAATGCTGTCCTAACATATGAACCCTCGAGCAGATCATGACTTAATACAGTATTTTCAGGTATTTCATCCTTTAACATATAGTTAAAGACATCTACATTATAAATACCCTTACCAGTAAAAATACCTTCCCCAAATAAATCTTGATATACATCAGACACCGCGGTAGTATAAATATCTATACCTGTTTCACCAGAAAAAATCTTTGAAAATATAGTTTTGTTTGCGCTAAGAATAGACACCCCTATTCTTGGTTGCATTAGACCATATCCTCTGCTTACTCTCTTTTTATTATTTTCTATAACAGCATTATTAAGTGGATGCGCCATAGCTCCTATTAGTTTTTTCGCAGAGTCCCTTGGAAGTTTTGTATCTGAATCTAAAGTAATAACATATTTAACCATTCTGAGATCCTCTGCATTATTACTCATTACATTGTAGCTAGTATTCTGCTTACCTCTTAAAAACTCATTAAACTCCATAAGTTTTCCACGTTTTCTCTCAAATCCTATCCACTTATTTTCTTTTTCATTATATTGTCTCCTTCTATTTAAGAAGAAAAATATATTTTTGCCTGAGATACAATATTTTTTATTCAATTTCTCTATTTCTAAAAGTCCAACATCAACTATCTCTTTATCCGATACTTCATCTTTAGTATCACTATCCTTAAAGTCACCAAGCAATGCAAAAAATATGTTGCTTTGTGAATTCGCTAAATAATATATTTCTAAGTCCTTTATTAATTCAATTACCCTAGAAGTATTATTTAATAAAGTAGGAATTACTACAACTGTACTATATTTTTCTGGTATCTCCTCTTCGAAATCCATTTTTGGAATAAACGAGGTCGTACATAAAAGACTTATGCTCCAGTTTAAAATTGAGATTGTTATTTCACTACATGGTACTAATATAACAATTACAGCTAGTATATATCTCCATAACTCTTTATCATTATCATTTAATAAGCTACTTAGAATAATTAAACCCACTATTAATAAAGTAACTATACCAATAGTCCTTATATAAACATTATCTATATTTTTCTTTTTGCGGTTTATCAATTTTTCCATACCAGTACTTTTATATCCTATTTTTTTCTTTAATTCATCTAGTCCATCATCTATTAGATAATAACCTACATGGTTTTTATAAGTATTATTTTCTGGCATTTCACTATCATAACAACATTCGATTGCTTTTTTTGATATATAAGATTCTGCAAGTTTTGTATGTTTAGATAATTTTTCTATTTCATGTCTATATTTATCCCTTGACTTAAAATCCATTTTTCTATAAATGTCTGCAGGATCCTCTCTTAAAATAACCTCTACAGGACTTAACTTTTCAAAATATTTTTTCCAATTTAAACCTTCAATAATTCTTATACTATTAATAGAATTTGCCATAGAAATTTCAAAATTAGCCTCTATTTGATGTTCTAATGCTATGATTTTTTCTGAACTTGTATCCTGCGCTCCAAGTCTTTCATCTATAAAATCATAAACCTCCTTAGAATCAATACCATTGTCCCTTAATAGTTTGAGTAATCTTTCTGTAAAGTGCAAAGTGAATATATTTTTTTGACTATTTAAAAGCGATAATTCTAGATTTATTTTATCTTCATTAAAAGCATTAATTAACCTCTCTGCAACTAATTCTGCCTCTTTTTTATCTTCCTCTGCTTTAACAATTTTCTCAGTTATCTTACTAATATTTTGGATTAAGGCTATTCGGAGCATTATAGGTATAGCCCAAAGTTCACCAGACGTCAGTACGGCATTCTTTTGATATGCGCCAATAAAGTCTTCAATTACATGTTCATCCATTCTACCATCAGTGTGAGATACTATTTCAATGGCAATATGGTAGACTCTTGGGTATCCCTTAATAACTCCCTTATATATTACTGGTAAATCTTTATAATATGTTTGTGGCATATTATATTTTATGCTTTTGTATTCTTTTTCTATTAAATAAAGATTATCCAAAAGCCATTCTGCAGCAGGTAACACCTCTTTTTTATTTTTACCTTCTTTGTCTATCTTCTCGTAGCCTTCTAAAATTTTCTCATAACTTCCATCTAAATTACTAATAAGCTTTTTTTTGCAATTAGTATTTTTTACATCAGAGTAATGTCGTGATATTTCGAAAGCATGTTTTTCCAAATCTTCTCTATTCACATTTATGGTTGGTACATCTTTCAATAAATTTTCTTCTTCATAATGATTTAAATTTTTTCTTACAACTATATAAGCTAAAATACTTATTGCAACTATTGCCCCTAATATAACATATGGCATTATAAACACCCCTTTAATACTTTTTGTTAATAATCTTTGTAAAGTTTTAGAACTAGTTGAAATTATTATCTCCAAATAATTGTTCAATTATTAGTAAAAACAACAAAAAAACTCACAATTAAAATATTGTGAGTTTTTATATGGATGTTAATTAGCTAATTAATCTTAAATTTTATAAAATTCTTCAAAAGATTTTGTTACATAAAAATGATCTAATACTCCACCTAATTCTCTTATTGAATGCATAGCCAAAGTTGGACTTCCCATATCTACTGACCGTATATTTAAATGAGTTGAAGATATTGGCCCTATAGTTGAACCTCCCCTAGCATCAGAACGATTAACAAATTTTTGAACTGGAACACTCGCCTTTTCACAAATTAATTCATAAACTGCATCTGAATTGCTATCAGTTGTATAACTTTGACTGGCACTAATTTTTATAACTGGCCCCTTATTAATATATGGTTTGTTTGTTGGGTCATTTTTTTCTGGACTATTAGGATGAACAGCATGTGCATTATCTGCAGATATTATAAATGATTTAGATATAGCTCTAAAAAAATCATCACGATTTTTATGGAGAGAAATTGTAATACGTTCTAAGATATCAACTAGCATATTTGAGTCAGCTCCCTGCTTTGTTGAACTTCCCACCTCTTCGTTATCAAAACAAACTATTACATTTGTCGCCTGGACAGACGAGTCCGTAGATATCGCACTTATCCCAGCATGTACCATCGCTAAATCATCCAACCTCGAGCTTGATATAAATTCATTATTAAGTCCGATAATTGATCCCTTTTCGTACTCATAAAGGAATAAATCAAAATCTATAATTTCCTTAAGATCTACAGATAATTCTTTTGCAATGGCACTAATAAGATAATTGTTTTTTTCTAGATTTTCATTAACCATTGAAAGTAATGGTAATAGATCCTTTTGCTTATTTAGCTCAATACCAGTATTAACATTTCTATTCATATGAATAGCTAAATTAGGAATTATCATAATTGGTCTTTTAATATTTACTAGCCTAGTTTCAGGATGCAAAATATCATCACTCTTTAATGTTACTCTACCAGCTATTGCGAGTGGTCTATCCATCCATGTATTTAATATAGGTCCCCCATAAACTTCTGTATTTAATCTTACATACACATTATCTACTACCATTTCGGGGCTAGGTTTTATTCTAAAGCTTGGTGAATCTGTGTGTGCTCCAATAATTTTAAAGCCACTTTCCTCAATTTCTCCCTTTCCAACTACAAACGCAGTTAGTGCAGAATCATTTTTAGTCACAAAATATTTTCCGCCTTTTTTAAGTTCCCATTTATCTTCTTCTTTAATTTCCACAAACCCTGCTTTGCTTAAATTTTCTTTAGCCTTTGCTACAGCATGGTATGCTGTTGGACTATCATAAATATAATCAATAAGATTTTGGGCAAATTCTAATTCTTTATTCATATATACTCCTCCAATGAATGTTAATGTATATAAGCACCTTGCTTATCTCTCTTATTAGTATAACAAATTTCTTGCATAATATTTCTATAAAAACTAAATAAATGCTATAATTAATTATGAAAAATGTATTTAAATTTAATTTTTTAAATTATACTATATAATTAGAGGTGTAAATATGTTATCAAAATTTTTAATTTCAAAATTCATAAAAAATTATCAAGATACCACTAATAAAAAAGTAAGAGATTCCTATGGTTACCTAGGTGGAATAGTTGGCATTATCTTAAACTTAATTCTTTTTACTACAAAACTAATTGTAGGAATAATATCAAACAGTATAGCAATCACAGCGGATGCCTTTAATAACTTATCGGATGTTGCTTCGTCAATTATTACAATTCTAGGTTTTAAATTAGCTAGTAAACCAGCAGACAGAGAACATCCCTTTGGTCATGGACGACTTGAATATATTTCTGGTCTTATAGTGTCGTTTATAGTGATTCTAGTAGGTTTTGAATTTATTAAAACCTCTTTTGATAAAATAATTCATCCATCAAAAGTAATCTTTAATATTATACCCTTTATATTAATATTAGCCTCAATAGGTGCTAAACTTTGGATTAGTGGGTTTAATAAGATTATGGGCAAAGCTATAAAATCTTCAGCCCTAGAAGCCTCTTCAACTGATGCATTAAGTGATGTAGTAAGTTCAAGCTGCGTTGCACTATCACTTCTTTTATCTATTTGGATTGATTTCCCACTAGATGGGTACATAGGTATCCTGGTATCCCTTATAATAATATATGCTGGATACTCACTTATAAAAAAGACAATGAACCCGCTTCTTGGTGAAGCACCTGATATAGAACTCGTAAACGGAATTCGATCAAAATTACTATCCTTTGATCATATTACAGGTTGCCATGATTTAGTTATACATAACTATGGCCCCGGCAGATGTATGGGATCTATTCATGCTGAAGTTCCTTGTGATATGTCTATAGTTAAAATCCATGAAATTATAGACGAAGCTGAAAAGGAAATTTCTGATGAATTTAGCCTGTATTTAGTTATTCACATGGATCCTATAAATAAAACGGACAAGGAAGTTAACGCATCTCGCTTAGAGCTTTTAAATATATTAAAATCCTTTTCTATAATAAAATCAATTCATGACTTTAGAATTGTAGGCGAAGGTAATCATAAAAATTTAATCTTTGATATTGTAATTGATTTCGATCCTAAATTTTCAGAAAGTGATGAGCTTAAACTTCAAGATGATATTAATGTAGCGCTTAAAAAATCTTACCCTTATTATAATGCTGTTATGACAATTGATAGAGATTATATAGGTGTATAAAATCAAAAGATATATTTAGTACATAACAAAGTATAATTTAACATCCATCTGTGTTTACCTAACAAATTAAAGGGAGGTTATTTTACAAAATGCCTAATTTAAATAATGTTGACCCAATGGGATTAGTCCTATTTACTTTACCACTATTAATATTTGTACTATCTATAGCAATGCAATTTATATTTAAAAAAAGATTAGTTGTTTTATTTACTACCTTTGTATGCTGTTTAGTTGCTACATTTACTATATTTAATTCAAGTTTTTTAATTTACTGTTTTATATATACATTCATTTCATTACTTGGAACCCTTCTAGGAGATGTAATTCTTAAAACCAAAAATAACTTTATTAGAAAAAGAAAATAAACTATAATATGCTGAAATACAAATCAAAGGAACCCAAAATGATATGCTCCCCTTATGGTAGACAGTTAAATAATAAAACTGTCTACCATAAGGGGAGCATATCAAAATGGGTTCCCTTAATTTTTTCATATTATCAACATCTTTATTAAACATACCCTAAATTCAAAGATTATTTAGCACATCGACAGCATAACGGCTAAAAGATTTTTTTTAATAGGATATTAAGTTCTTTCAATCTTTTCCATCTTTTACAGATACACTACAGTGTAAATAATAGTATAAGTTTCTCCGAAGTGGATTGCAACAAGAGACGAAGAAACTATTGAAATTGTATTTAGTAATCCTTGTTTTGCGGAAATACAATTCTCGTGAGCTTGCCAGGACACATAACAATTAATAATTGTTATGTCCCCCAGAGAACTGCCCAGAGGCTCAAGCTAGCGAACCTGAGCCAGGACGGCGAATGTGAGCGATAGAGAATTTTATTTATGCAAAAGATTAGAATTTCTTAATACAATTTCACGTTTCAAGCTCATGTTGCAAGTCACGCTGGAGAATTTGATACTTTGTTACCTATAAACATACTTCGTTACTAATCATGTCTTTGTATGTTTGTCTTTTGCATATTATTTTGTGGCTACCCTCATTAACTAAAACTACTGGAGCCTTAGGTATTTTATTATAATTACTACTCATTGAATAACCATAAGCACCAGTTGATAATACAGCCATAAGGTCTCCACTATTCACCTTTGGTAACTTAACACCCTCAAGGAGTATATCCCCACTTTCGCAGCACTTGCCTGCAATTGTAACTACCTCCATACATGGTCCACTTATTTTATTTGCAAGAACACATTGGTATTGTGCATTATACAAAGCCGGTCTTATATTATCAGTCATTCCACCATCTACTGCCACATACTTTCTAACGTCCGGAATATCCTTTATTGCGCCTACAGTATATAGTGTTATACCTGCATTAGCTACAATTGATCTACCAGGTTCTATAACAAGAATGGGCTGTTTTATTCCATATTCTTTGCACCGAACTTTAGTCTCCTCAAGTATAACTGAGCAAAATTCTTCTATTTCCTTAGGCTCATCACCATCATCATAATAAACGCCAAATCCTCCACCTAAATCTAATTCTTCTATATCGTAATTAAACTTTTCTTTTATATGTTTAATTACAGTTGTCATTATATTTACCGCTTCTCTATAAGGTTCTACTTCAAAAATTTGAGACCCTATATGACAATGAAGTCCTGCAAGTTTAATACTGGGTAAACTTAAAGCAGTCCTTATAACTTCTTCAAGCTCATTTTTTAATATAGTAAATCCAAACTTTGAGTCAATCTGTCCAGTTTTTATGTAATCATGAGTATGAGCTTCTATACCAGGAGTTACTCTAAGAATAACCCGTTGTATAATACCTTTTTCCTTTGCATTTTCATTGATAATTTCCATTTCATGAAGATTATCTACCACAAAAGTTCCAACTCGAAGCTCTATTGCCATTTTAATTTCATCAATTGTTTTATTATTACCATGAAAATATATGTTTTCCATTGGAAATCCAGCCTTATAAGCAGTATACAATTCTCCTCCAGAAACGACATCTAAATATAAACCTTCACCTTTTATAATTTCGCACATTGCAATAGTTAAAAATGCTTTCCCTGCATAAGCTACCTTATTATGTTCGCTCTTAGCTTTAAAAGATTTATAGAACCTTCTACAATTATCTCGTATAAGCTGTTCATCCATTATGTAAAGTGGAGTACCATATTCCTTTGCTAGAACCTGTGCACTTACACCTGCAATACTTAGCGTATTATTCTCATTTTTTACGTTACCGAAAAATTTCACATAAATCCCTCCTTATATCAATATATTATTTATAGATTAAATTCCTTTGCAACAAGCTTTATAGCATTTAGTTTGTCACTAGTTTTAATTGCACAAGTAATTCTTATTTCTGATGTAGTAATCATTTTAATCTCGATATCATTTTCGCTAAAGACCCTAAACATTCTAGCAGCTACTCCAGAGGTTGTCTTCATCCCCAGACCCACCATAGAAAATTTGGTTATATCCTCATCAACTATAACTTTATTATCAACTGTTAATTTTTCTATAATTTTCAAACTATCCTTTAAACTTTCTTTAGGAATTGTGAATGACACACTCACCATTCCATCTACTGGTGATGATTGACTTATCATATCTATATTAACCCGTTTACTTCCTATAGCCTCAAATATCGTTGACAATATATTTACATCTTTAGGTATATTCTTAAGCGTTACTGCAACATCATCATCACTTGTTGCAATACCAGTTACTGGCTTACTTTCCATATTCACGTTTTTTACCTCCTTAATTATAGTTCCTTTAATATCACTATCACTTAATCCTACATATATAGGTATACCATATTTTTGGGCAAGCTCGATTGACCTTGAATGCATTATCTGAGCTCCCAAACTTGCAAGTTCAAGCATCTCTTCATATTCTATTTCATCTAATTTTTTAGCCTCGCTATAGGCTCTAGGATCTACACTATATATACCGGAAACGTCCGTATATATTTCACATCTTCCATTAAGCTTTACTGCAAGCGCAACCGCAGTAGTATCAGACCCACCTCTACCAAGAGTGGTAATATCACCTTCTCCATTTATTCCTTGAAAGCCAGCAACTATTACAATTTTACCTTCTTTTAAACTTTTTTTAATTTTGTTACCATGTATATCCTCAATTAATGCCTTACCATATTGTCCACTAGTCTTAATTCCAATTTGGTATGCGGTGTAACTTATTGCATCATATCCAAGTCCCTTAATTGCCATAGCAAGTAAGGCACTTGAAATTATTTCTCCCGTTGAGAGTAATGCATCTAATTCCCTTTTATCTGGCTCTTCTCCTATCCCTTTTGATAGGGATAATAAATCATCTGTAGTATCTCCCATAGCTGATACTACTATTACTAAATCCGTATCCTTATCTTTATCTTTTCTTTTTATTATACTTTGTGCGATCTTTTTAATTTTTTCTGTAGTACCTACAGATGAACCACCGTACTTTTGAACAACTACTGCCATCGTTAAATCATCTCCTGTGGAGCTACATTCACCCCTAATATAATTTACAACTTTTATGTATTCCTTAATCTGTCACTAATATTTTAATTTTCTTTTTTATGATGTTAATACATATCTCCAAAAAAAAATAATGCAGCAAAGGAACACCCTTGCTGCATAAAATATATATTTTTACACAAACTTCGTGTACCTTGTAGCTCTCCACTAATAAATTAGTGACAACCCTACACATATTATGTGTAAAACCAGAAAATAATTTTACCAAATATATTTTCTTCGGCCATAACTCCTTTTCTTATTCATCCTCGCTTGCATGCTCCAAATAAGTACTAATAGACACAGCACCTCTACCCTAGGTAGTTCATTATTTAATTAGTCTCTAGTTTATCATAATATGTTTAGAAGTACAAGTGTCAATTATCTGAGTTTTTACTAAATTCTAAATTAACCTATACTATTTATATACACCATTCAAACTAAATAACATAACATATATATGACAGTGTTATTTAAATTTAGGAGATGATAAAATGTGCGGTATTGCGGGATGGATTAATTTGCACGCTAATATTGAAAATGATAATAGAATTCTTTTTAAAATGACCGATACATTGAAACAAAGAGGGCCTGATGCCGGTGGTTTTCATTTTTCAAAACATGCAATTTTAGGTCATAGGCGCCTTGTGGTTGTTGACCCAGAAGGCGGATCACAACCTATGACAAGAAAAATAGGCAATAATACCTATACTATCGTTTATAATGGTGAGCTATATAATACAGAAGATGTACGGAAGATATTAAAAGAAAATGGTTTTAGTTTTACCTCATATTCTGATACTGAAGTGCTTCTAGTAGCCTTTATTTTCTGGGGAGCCGAATGTGTTAAACATATAAACGGCATATATGCCTTCGGAGTTTGGAATGAAACACATCAAACATTATTTTTAGCAAGAGATCCTCTAGGGGTTAAGCCACTATTTTATACACTCAAAGATAATTCATTAATTTTTGGTTCAGAGATAAAGACACTTTTAGCTCATCCATTGGTAGACCCAATCCTTGATAAACAAGGCCTTACTGAACTTTTTGGCTTTGGACCTGCAAGACCTCTTGGTAGTGGTATCTTTCAAAATATAAAAGAATTACCACCATCGCATAGCTTAATTTATAATAAGGATGGTATTAAAACAAAAGAATATTGGAAACTTACTGCTAAAACACATGATGAGAATTTATCTACAACTGCAGAGCACATACGTTCATTGCTTGTAGATTCAATAGAAAGGCAACTAGTTGCTGATGTTCCAGTGTGTACCTTTTTATCTGGTGGCCTTGACTCAAGTATAATTTCGGCAGTAGCCTCCACCTATTTCAAAAAAAATAATTTACCTAACTTGAACACTTATTCTGTAGATTATGTTGATAATAGAAAATTTTTTAAACCTACAGAATTTCAACCAAATACAGATGCAGACTGGATTTATAAGATGGTAGACTATATTGGATCTGATCATCACGATATATTAATCGATACACCCGAGCTAACATCCTATCTTAAAGATGCTGCTATGGCTACCGATTTACCAGGTATGGCTGACGTAGATTCCTCATTATACCTCTTTTGCAAAGAGGTAAGGAAAAATTCTACAGTTGCACTTTCAGGCGAATGTGCTGATGAGCTCTTTGGTGGTTATCCATGGTTTAGACGCGAAGAAGATATTAATGCAACTACATTTCCATGGTCAAAATTCGTAAGTGATAGAAAAAGCATACTCTCTCCTGATCTTCAGAGTCTTCCACTAGAAGAGTATGTTCAAGATAAATATGATGAAAGTTTAAGGCAAGTTCCAGGCGTTCCTGGTGAAAGTCAAAGAGAGCATAGAATGAGAGAATTATTCTATTTAAATATAAAATGGTTCATGATAACCTTACTTACAAGGAAAGATAGAATGAGTATGGCGAGTGGCCTTGAAGTAAGAGTTCCTTTTGCAGACCAAAGGCTTGTAGAATATGCCTATAATATCCCTATGGATATGAAATATTATAAAGGGCGTGAAAAAGGAGTTCTACGTGAAGCTCTCACAGGCCTTCTTCCAGATGATGTACTTTGGAGGAAAAAGAGTCCTTATCCAAAAACTCATAATCCAGGTTATACAATGGCTGTTCAAAAGCTTATGAATAATATACTAAAAGATAAATCATCACCAATACTACAACTAATAGACCAAAAGCATGTTCAAGAAATAGTTGATTCAGGTGGTAATGCATATAAAAATCCTTGGTATGGCCAACTAATGACTGGTCCTCAACTTATAGCATATTTAATACAAGTAAATACTTGGCTTAAAGAGTATAACGTTATATTAAAGTAAATAAAAAAATCATTTTCGAAATATTTTTACACGCAAATAAAAGTATATATTACGTATAATGCATTGAAACATTCAATGTATTGCAATACGCGTAATATGTACTTTTTTTATTTTATGTAACTGGCTCCCCGTAAATTGGGACTACTCTCGTCCAGCCTTTCATTTTCCCATACTTAAGATATTTGTCGTAATAACTGAGCTCATCATCAAGGATATCAGTCCATAACTTACGCAATGATTCATTCCTAATAGTCTCAATAATTGCTCTGAGATGAGCATCTAATGAAGCTAATTGCCAGCTTAGAATGATTCGGTACATAAACTTATCCGTAATCATTTCAGGGTCTATTGGAGTTGCTACCGGCAGTGCCGATCTGTTAGGCAGCGGTATATTAAGCTTTAGTGCTAACTTTTCAAGCTTGTTAACCTGCTTGTTGTAAATATATAACCCATGTTCAAGTATCACTTTAAACTCAGTATCATGAGCAAAACCTGAGAATATACCAATGAGTTCAATTTGTTCATATCTCATAACAATATGATCCCAAATATGAAAGGCTTCTGAAGTGGAAAGCTGTTCTTTATCCTGAATAATAGCAGTTTTGTAAGTAGGATATGTTTCCTCCCAGCCTTTCAATTTACCAAACTTATAAAGGGTATCAAAATCCTGAAAATGAATTTTTAAATCTTCTATAATAATATTTCTTAAATTATCATTTGTACTGGTTGAACGAACCGCATGGCTAAGAGACATAAGCTGCGCTACAAGGTCATGGTATATTTTTTTGTATATATAATCATCTGTTATATCATTAAGCCGAGTTGCGAACTTGACGTCCACCGGAGGTCTGTTTGGCATTATGATACGAAATTTTTCACCTAATTTTTCTAGATTATTTATTTGATTTTCAAAATTTTTTTGAAATCCACCTAGGATTACTTCCCAATCTACATCATGAACAAAGTTCTTAAATAATTGAACTGTTTGAGTGCTGACATATCTCGCTCTTAAAAGACTATATATATTAAATGCCTCCTGGATATCTACAACATCTTCTCTCTTATGAACTTTCTTAATTAACGAAATTATATCCAATACATTCACCCCTCACTTATAAGTAATGTTATTACTATGTGTAAAACAACTTATATATATACCTTGAGAGATGAAATTTTTATAACTTACTGCTCCTGATCAATAGACGCAGCGACTTCTCTATGACCTCGTTCTTCTTGATCCATCAGCCTATTATTTGCAATTAACAGCTCGCCATCTTGATCCTCAATACGCTTTTGCAAAGCCAATTTTGCTTTACTGAGCTCCGCCTCTATCATTTTTGACTTAGTGATATTTACAAAAGTGATGACTACACCATCACTTTTACCATCCAACGTGCGATAAGGCAGGATGGACGCATTAAACCAACTACCATCGCGAGACAATATCTGTTTTTCAACTGAGATCAGCGTGCTTTGCACCTGCCTAACATCCTCTGTTAATTCAGTATAAATAAGATCTGACACGATGTCAGTAACTGGTCTTCCTACGTCGCTGGATATAAGCCTTGAGACTACAGTCATTTGATTGGTGAAGCGTTTAACAAGCAACTCATTATCCAAAAATAAGGTGGCAATATTCGTGCTATCCATTAGATTCTTCATATCATTTGTGACTAGTGATAAGTCATCTAACTTATCCTGTAGTTCAAAATTTATTGTCTTCAGCTCTTCATTTGAGGATTGTACCTCTTCCTTGGTTGTGGTCAGTTCCTCGTTTGTCGACTGAAGTTCTTCGTTGCATGACTGCAGTTCCTCATTACTTGATTTGAATTCTTCTTGAGATATCTGCATTTCTACACTGGTAGCTTGCCACATTTGGCGAGCTTGTAGTAGTTCCCGCTCTAGTTCCCCCTCCCGCTTATTACTGACAGGCGTTTGTTCAGTTGCACTCGGTTGTTCAGTTTCACTTGTTTTTTCGCATACAATAGGAGTTACTACGTCGGTAAAAACAATCATTACCATCCCACGTAGCGTCTCTGGCTCTTTGAGCGGATTTACTGTGATATCTACCCTCAGCTCTCCACCTTCATTTAGCACAACAGCATTCTTAGAAACAACCACTTCTTTTCCACGAACAGCCTTGTAGAAAGCGTCATTCAATTTATAGTTTAACCCTTCACGGGCCATGGCAAAAATATTCCAATTAACCTTACCGGCAGCCGGTTCCAGATACTTACCCGTTCGCCCAGTAATGTAGAGGATATCACCTTTACCATTAACAAGAACTGCTGCTGGTGAATAACATTGCAAAATCAGTTTATCCGCTAGCGACTGCATGTTTTGAACGTCTTCTGACGGCTGGTTTGCTTCTGGTTGATAAGGTGCAAAGGAGTTAGGGAATTCTATAGGCTCCTTCTGAATTAAAGGCCTAAGCCTCTGATAAATTCGCGATTTGGGCTCAAGTGGTTTAAAAAGATCAGTAAAGTTCCCTACTGATTCTGCACTTCCTAAAAATAAAAATCCCCCGCTATTTAGACTGTAATGAAAAAGAGGAATTAACTTTTTCTGAATTTCTGTTGTCAAGTAAATAAGTAAGTTCCTGCAAATCATTATATCAACCTTTGTAAATGGAGGATCCTTAATCATGTTTTGCTGAGCAAAGATGACAATATCCCGAATTTCCTTGACAACCTGATAGCCACGATTCACCTTGACGAAATACTTACTTAGGCGTTCACTCGAAATATCTTTTATGATATTTTCAGAGAAAACCCCCTCCCGTGCTTTATCAATAGCTTCAGAGTCTAAATCAGTAGCAAAAATCTGAATAGAAAAGTCTTTAAAAGGCTTTAATTTGTTTATCACCTCTTTGAATACAATTGCTAAAGAGTAAGCCTCTTCGCCAGTAGAACAGCCAGATATCCAAACTCGAACCGTATCAGTTGGCGACCTCTGAGCTAAGAGTGCCGGTATAACTTTATCTTTTAGCAATTCCCACTCCGCCTGTTCACGAAAGAAATTGGTAACCCCAATTAAAAATTCTTTAAATAACACTTCCAGTTCTTGAGGATTCTTCTTTAAAAAGCTCACATATGTAGCTATATCATCAAATTGATGAATACCCATGCATCGTTCAATCCTACGCTGTATAGTATTTCTTTTATACGACGAGAAATCATGACCTGTGTGTGACCGTAACATAGCTATAATATCATCAAAGTATCCTTTTTGTTTATCTGTCTGTTCCTTGCCTTCCACAACCATATTTGTCTTGTGTTCTATATAATAAATAATCTTTAAAGGCATTATCTCTACAGTGGATATAACGTCTACTAATTCTGTCTTAATAGCGCTACGAGGCATGCCATCATATTTAGCAGAGGAAGGTTCTTGAATAAAGACACCTCCGCCTTTTTCCTTAATCTTTCTTATTCCCGCTGTACCGTCACTGCCCATACCAGATAATATGACACCAATACTCCGCTCTCGCTTATCATTCGCAAGTGAGGAAAAGAATAAATCTATAGGCAGATGCAGAGCGCGAGACTGAATATAATCAGAAATATGTATAACGTTATGTTTAATAGTCATATCCTTATTTGGTGGAATTATGTAGACTTTGTCCGGCTCCACAGATATGTTTTCATAGGCCTGTACAACTTTCATACTTGTATCGACCTGAAGTAATTCTACCAAAATATCCTTACTATCCTTCTCCATGTGCTGAACGATAACATAAGCCAGTCCGCTATTTTCTGGCACATTACGAAGGAAATCTGACATAGCCTCCAATCCCCCTGCAGATGCACCTATGCCAACAATTGAAAAATCTGTTTTTGATGTATCTATTTTAATAGCATCACTACCATAATTTTTAGTCCTTACTTTTGTGTAAGTGTTCTTATTCTCTTTCATAATAGCCCTCCATTAACAGATTTATGTACACATTATTATAACAAATTGTTTGTAACCAAAGTATAATAGTCTTTAAACTTCTATATCTTTTAAATAATCTGTTTTAATTGCATATGCTCAAATCTATCTAATTTAAAGAGTAAATATCGGAAAACTCAATATGTATTCTCTCAATCCTTTCCTGTGATTCAGATTCAAACGCTTCATATATATCATTATCTTTAGGAAGCACCATTATTGGAAGTACAATAATAAACTCTGTTCCTTTGCCGTATTCGCTCCTTACTGAAATTGTACCCCCATGTAACTCGACAAGTGATTTTACTATGGAAAGTCCTATACCACTGCCTTCCTGTTTTCGTGTGAGTGACCTATCTACCTGTCTAAATCTATCAAAAATAATATTTAACTTATCAGGTGGAATTCCTATTCCTGTATCTTTTATAGCTATTATAATATTTTTTCCCTTATCATACATATTCACTTTCATAATTCCACCTGATCTTGTGAACTTTATCGAATTGGAAAGTAGATTTAGTATCACCCTTTCAATCTTTTCTGGATCGCAAGACATTATACACTCCTCTATATCAGTATCAAAAATCAGTTTAATAGATTTAGTTTTAATATACTCGGCTACTGACATAGTAACACTCTCCACAACATTTACAATATTACAGTTCTGTAAATTTAGATCAAAAAAACCTGCATCAAGTTTTGTAATATCAATCATATTATTAACGAGTCTTAATTGCCTGTAACAATTCTGCTTCATTATACCAATATATTTTTTAAATTTTCTCTCTATATCATTAACTTCGCTGCTAATTGTATACGTATCCAAAAGCTGCAAGGTACATAAAATTATATTTAATGGCGTTCTCAGTTCATGAGAAAGATTACTGAAAAACTCCGTCTTTAAAGTTTCCGATAAAATTGTCTCATCTAATAGTTTTTTGTTTGTTATATCCACAAGGGATAAAACAACTCCTTTAATTAAGTTGTCAAATGTACAGTATGGCGCGCATTTCAATAAATACCAACTACCATTTTTACTTTCAATTTCCTTCTCATATAACATATGACTACTTAATACTTCAATTGCACCCATATTTAAATCATCATTGATGAGATTATTTGATATATCCTGCATTGGACGCCCAATATCTTGTACCTTAAGGTTTATCTCTTTAGTAATGCTAGGTGTAAACTTTCTTATACAAAGTTTCTCATCTAGAAAAATAGTTCCAATATCAGTACTATTTAAATAGTTTGTCACATCACTATATAGAACAGACAATTCTTGATTTTTATGTTGATACTGGTTATTGATTTTTAGTAATTCATCATTTACTGCTTTAAATTCTTCGTTTGCACTCAGTAGTTCTTCATTATAAACAAGATGTTCCTCATTTGATGATTGAAGGCATTCCTTAGTATGCTGCAATTCATTTTCAAGTCTCATAATTTTTTCATTTAATTTTTTTTCTATATCATATTTGTTTATATATTCATTTTTATCTACATTGTGATCCCTACAATCTAGACTTATAATTGGCATTATATCTTTCATAATGCGCACCTCCTTTTTTTTATTATTTAAATAACAATTTTAATCATATTATAAATTATAACATCAGTGTATTTATTCTTTAATACATATACATTTCTACAAATATACATAACTTCCTTTAATTATAGCGATTTTAACACTATAATTCATTCGCAACTTTCGTCAAACTCTGCGTATTTAAAACCATGATAAGTACTTTTTAAAATTTAAAAAGCCACGTTGAAATTAATTTCAACATGGCCTTCAATGCATAAATTTTATATCAAACTCTTTCCATTTGTTCTTATTACTTCTTTATACCAATCAAAACTCTTCTTCTTATATCTTCCTAAGTCGCCTGATCCATCATCATTACGGTCTACATATATAAATCCATAACGCTTTTTAAGTTCTGCAGTTGATGCACTAACAAGATCAATGCACCCCCATGAAGTGTATCCCATTATATCCACTCCGTCTTCTATTGCCTTGGCTACCTGAACCAAATGATCATTTAGATATTTAATTCTATAATCATCATAAACCGTTTTATTTCCATCTTTACCAATTACTAATTCATCAACAGCACCTAATCCATTTTCAACGATAAATAGTGGTTTTTGATAACGGTCATAGAGGAGGTTAAGAATGTAGCGTAGTCCTTGTGGATCTATTTGCCATCCCCACTGAGAAGATTCTAAATATGGATTTGGGACTCCTGATATTATGTTTCCACTTGCTCCTTTTGCCTTTGTTAAATCTGAGGTTGCACAAGAGCTCATATAGTAACTAAATGAAACAAAATCCACTGTATTTTTTAGAACCTCAGCATCTCCTGATTCCATAATTATTTTTATATTATTATCTTTAAAATATTTATCCATATATTTAGGATATACTCCCCTTACATGAACATCTGCAAAATACAAGTTTTCCCTATCCTGTTTCATTGCTTCAATTACATCACTAGGATTAGGCGTTAATGGATAATTTGGCACTCCAAGAATCATACACCCAATTTTTGCACCAGGCATCATTTCATGTCCAATTTTAACTGCCATTGCACTTGCTACTAATTCATGATGAATTGCTTGATATAAATCCTGTTTTGTTAACTTTTCTTTATCTGTAAATATACCACCGCTCATATACGGTTGGTGCAATACTGAATTAATCTCATTAAATGTAAGCCAATATTTCACTTTATTCTTATACCTATCAAAGATTGTTTTACAATAGTTTTCAAAAAATCCTATAAGCTTTCTATTTACCCAACCATCATAATTCTTAGATAAGGCAAGAGGCGTCTCATAATGAGAAATTGTAACCAGTGGCTCCATCCCATATTTTAAACATTCATCAAATAAATCATCATAAAATTGTAACCCTTTCTCATTAGGCATGGCATCATCACCATTCGGAAATATTCTAGACCATGCAATAGATGTCCTAAATGTCTTAAATCCCATCTCAGCAAATAATTTGATATCCTCTTTATATCTATGATAAAAATCAATACCTATCAATTTCAAGTTATCTTCTGTTGGTTCTTTTGTATTTTTTCCACTGATGCCTCTCGGTGCTATATCTTGCGTTGATAGACCCTTACCATCTTCATTATATGCCCCTTCACATTGGTTAGCAGCAACTGCTCCACCCCATAAGAATCCTTTTGGAAATCTTTCTGTATTACTTTGCATTTTTAGTTCCTCCCATAATTTATTTTTTTGTATTTTTTACTTACTCATTTTTTATATTCCAAATTATTTTTTAACTATATAATAGTTAATAGTGTTTCGCCCTTTTTAATTTGTTTTATGTTACTTGCCAAAACATCTGAATAATTGTCAGTATTTGTTATAATAATAGGTGTTATAACTTCATATCCTGCTTCTTTTATTTTGTCTATATCAAATTTAACTAATAGGTCACCTTTTTTCACTCTATCTTCTTGTTTAGCTATTTGGGTAAAATATTTCCCTTCTAATTGAACCGTATTTAATCCAATATGAATCAATATTTCAGCGCCTCCATCAGACATAATTCCAATAGCATGTTTTGTTGGAAATATTGCCTTGATAGTTCCATTTACTGGCGATACAACCTCACCAATTGTTGGCTCTATAGCAATTCCTTTTCCCATTGTTCCTGCTGAAAAAACAGGATCGTTTACGAATGATAACGATTTTACTTCTCCAGTTAATGGACTAACAATAATCTCTTTTTTTAATAATAATGATTTATCTCCATCATTCAACTCATCATTAGCTTTACTTCTTTTATCTTTACTTTCATATCCAAATATTATAGTAAGAAGTGCTACAATAACAAAAGGAACTGCCATAGCAATTGCGTATCTAGACATTGGCGAAAATGCTGGAGTTGATAATGCACTAGGAAACGCAAAAACTTTTTCCTGTACTCCTAGAATTCCACTAATTGCTCCACCAACAGCTCCAGCAACTGCAACGTATGGAATTGTACGCTTATAACGTAAAAGTAATCCATAAACAATAGGTTCTGTTACTCCAGAGAGTAACCCCGGTAGCAATGTAGATCCTGAGAGTGTTTTTAATTTTTTATCTTTTGTTTTTACAAACACACCAAAAGCCAAACCCATTTGAGCAAAAACAGCAGCTGCGGCCATTGCAATAATTGGATCACCACCAGATGCAATATTTGCTAAAATAATAGGCACTAACCCCCAGTGAAGGCCTAGAACCGTTAAGAATGTCCAAGCAGCTCCCATAACAGCCCCTGTTAATATGCCGCTTTTACCACTTAAAAATGTAACTCCTGCTCCAATAGCATTTCCAGCATAAACACCAAAAGGTCCAAAGGCTATTACAGTTAAAGGCACCATAACCATCATAGATATCATAGGCACTAAAAACATTTGTACATCTTTGTGTATAATTTTCTTAAGTAGTCTTTCAAACACTGCAAAAATACTAACAGCAATAAAAATTGGAAACACAGTAGATGAATAATTCATTAATACAACAGGTATTCCAATAAATGAAGTCGTTTTACCTACAAGAAGCAATGCTGTAATATTAGGTTCTAAAAGAGCTGCTCCAATAATTCCTCCAACATATGCATTGGCCTCTAATTTAATAGCACAAGTAATTCCGAGGAATATTGGTAAAAAGTAGAAAATAGCGTTTGCTGCTGCAGACAAAATACTATACGTTCCACTATGAACAGATAACAAACCTGTCATTGTAAGAACTGTAAGTAATGCCTTCAACATACCTGAACCAGCAAGCGCTGGAATTAGTGGTGAAAAGCTCCCTGAAATAACTCCAAAAATCTTTGAAGAAACTGATTCTTTTTCTGTTACTACATCTTCTGAATCAGACTTCACGCCAAAACTTGCAATTTTCATTATTTCTTTATAAACATCAGAAACATCACTTCCAATAACTACTTGAAATTGTCCTCCGCTTTCAACTACACTTAAAACACCATTTGTTTTCTCGAGTTCAATCTTATCTGCTTTTTTCTTATCTCTTAATTTAAATCGTAATCTGGTAGCACAATGAACAACACTTAATACATTTTTTTCTCCCCCAACTAACTTAAGAATTTGACTTGCTAAATTATTATAGTCCATTTAATTCACCCCTTAATTTAATTTTTTTAAAATTTATAAAAAAAAGACCTAAACTGTAAACTAAACATTCCAAGTAAATATCATGCTTTTTGATTTCTAAAAGCTAATAATATTAAATGGATTATTTAGTAAACATTTTAGGTCTTGCCTGAATCTCAGTCACAATCCTCATTTATTTACTTTATTTAATTGTATCTCGATTAACAACTCTTTGAATATGAATAGTAAGGTATACCATTTCCTCTTTTGACAATGTTGTGTTATAAGCTTTTCTTAAATGAGTCTTTATTTTATTTACACATTTATACACATCGCTATACTTCTCTATTACAATGTCATATAAATATTCATCATCACTTTTAGCTGTAGTTTCATTCATCATTCGTTGAGCAAAAAACTTTAAATGAGTTACTAATCTGTGGTAGCTTAAGGACTCTTCATCAAAATCCATTTTAAAGTTATATCTAATTATATTAAGTATTTCCTGAATAACCTTTGTCATAGCTACAACCTTTGGCATATCCTGATTTAGTTCTGCATTCACAATATGAAGAGCAATCGAGGCTGCCTCATCCTCTAGTAACGTTACCTCAAAGTTTTCTTTTATAATATTAAGTGCAGTAAGTCCAATTGCATATTCTTGTTTATAAAATCTTTTTATATCCCAAAGCATAGGATTTTTTATGTTTAATCCTTGTTTGTGTCTAGTCATTGCAAAACTAATATGGTCTGTTAAAGTTAAATATATATTTTCATTTAGTTTTTTTTCTAAATTTGCTTCTGCATACCTTATTATTTCTTCTGAAATTTCTACATACTTTGCAGGAATTTCACTAATGAGATTTTTTAATCTTTCAGATACCTCTTTGTTCTCTAGTGTAAATACCCTCTCAATTCTATCCTCTTCAAGCTCATCTCCAGCTCTTTTTTTAAAAGCTAGTCCCAGACCCATAACAACTATTTCCCTATTATCATTGTTCATTACAGTAACAGCATTATTATTCAATACTTTTTTTATTTTCATTATTAACACCACTTTATATAATTATATTTTATATAATTTCGAATAATATTTAATTGTTTTTTAGTATTACAGTTTTAAAAATAAAAAACCCAAATTAAAATCAAACACTTATAAACTCGCTATAAGTATGTTTCACATTAACCTAGGTCTTGCCTGAATTATCAGTCACAATCCTGTTAGACATTATTTAGTTTATAAAATTATATTATCATACAGTGTAAAGGTTGTCAACATAAAATATTTCAAATACTCGTATGTTTTTTGCGTGTTTTTTGCGTGCCAAACAAATGTCTAATCTAGTATAAATTTATTTATAGCTTTAGCGACTCCCTCATTATCATTAGTGTCTGTAATAAAATCTGATTTTTGTTTTACCCGTTCTATTGCATTTCCCATTGCTATTCCCATACCTGCAAATTCTATCATTGATATGTCATTTTCACTGTCGCCTATAGCAATTATCTCATCTTTTTTTATATTATAATAATTAGCGAGTTTTTCAACTGCTCTGCCTTTGGAAACTCCCTTGCTAGTAATCTCAATATTGTGTTTTGAGGAACTCACAATCTCAATTCCTTCTATTTTTTGTATTTCTGCACGAACTTTTAAAAGTTTCTCAGTGTCTTTGTGCATAACCTCACACTTAACTATATTATTCTTTTCAATCTTAAACACCTTATCCCACTGCTTAATAGTCCTTATGTATTTAATTTTAGTAGCTCTACTCATTCCACCCCTTAATTTTATATATTCAACGAAAACCTTAATAATAATACTTCCACAATATGCATTTTGGGGTGTATAAAAAGTTGGATAGACCTTATATTTAATAAATACATTCAATAATTTTACAAATAATTTTTCTTCTAAAATGTTTTTGTAAATTGCTTCCTTCTCATTTTTTTGTTTTATAAAAGCCCCATTTGATGCTATAACCGGAGCTTTTACTCCAATAAGATTTGAAAAAAACTCTGCGTCAGAGTACATCCTACCAGTACTGATAACAATTTTTACGCCCTTATTATGTGCCTTTAGTAACGCTTCTTTTGAGGCATTACTCACTTTGTGTTTGCTATTTAAAAGTGTTCCATCCATATCAATGCAAACTAATTTATATCCCATAAATATTGCCTCCTAAATTTTATTAAGGAAAGAAAATGCATAACCCACATTCTCTTTCCTTAATGCATATTTTTATTATACTAAACTTTCTCCATTTGTCGCTATTACTTTTTTATACCAATAGAAACTTTTCTTTCTAGATCTTTTTAAAGTTCCTCTACCTTCATTGTCCTTATCTACATATATAAATCCATATCTTTTCTTCATTTCACCCGTACCTGCACTAATTAAGTCAATGCATCCCCATGGAGTGTACCCCATAAGTTCCACGCCATCAATTGTAACCGCTTTTTTCATTTCGGCTATATGTTTCCTTAGATAATCAATTCTATATTCATCATTAATAGATCCATCTTCTTCAACTATGTCAACAGCCCCTAAGCCATTTTCCACGCAAAATAGTGGCACTTGGTAACGATCATATAAATTATTCAAAGAAATTCTAAATCCTACCGGGTCAACTTGCCATCCCCAATCAGATGCTTCTAGGTAAGGATTTTTAACTCCCCCAAATAGATTTCCAGCAGTAGTATTATCTACTTTTGGCTTTGAACTAGCTACCACTGACATATAATAACTAAAACCAATGTAATCTACAGTACCCTCTCCTAGTATTTTTTCATCCTCAGGGTCCATCTTAATATTAATATTATTCATTTTAAAATAGTGCAACATGTTTCTTGGATAATAACCCCTTACATGTACATCTGTAAAGAAATAATGCTTATTCATCATCTCACTAGCTACTTGTACATCCATTGGATTGCATGTTTCTGCATAAGTTAATGGATAAAGAAGCATACAGCCTATCTTAAAGTCAGGATTAATTTTGTGTCCAAGTTTTACTGCCTTGGCACTTGCTATAAGTTGATGGTGAGCTGCTTGATAACAAACCTGTTCCTTATTTTCTCCTTTTTTAAGCTTTATCCCTCCTGGAATAAATGGCATTAATATAATTGCATTTATTTCATTAAAAGTCATCCAATATTTAACCTTATCTTTATAACGAGTAAATATTGCCTTGCAGTAGTTTACATAGAAATCCACTAATTTACGCTCTCTCCAAGAACCATATTTTTCTACTAAACCATAAGGCATTTCATAGTGAGAAATTGTTACAACAGGTTCTATTCCATACTTCAAACATTCATCAAACAAATTATCATAAAATTTTAGCCCTTCTTCATTGGGCTCTGCTTCATCACCTATTGGAAATATTCTTGTCCATGCAATTGAGGTACGAAAGCATTTAAAACCCATCTCTGCAAGTAGTGCAATATCTTCTTTATAATGATGATAAAAATCAATTGCCTCATGTGATGGATAGAAATTCCCATCTATAACTCCATCTGTGTATTCTCGATGTTTATCTACGCTGCCACCTGTGGCAACGTCTGCTGTGCTGACACCTTTTCCGTCTATATTCCATGCCCCTTCACATTGATTAGCAGCAACTGCTCCTCCCCATAAAAAGTCATCAGGAAACTGTCCTATTTTATTTTCCATTATATATTCCTCCCATTGTTACTTATTTACCCACTTTTAAAATTAGATATTAAATATTTTAGTATTTATTCTAAGTCTTTACCATTTGACGATATAACTTTTCTGTACCAGTTAAAACTCTTTTTAGGTTTACGGTGTAAGTCTCCTTTTCCTTCATTATCTTTGTCTACATATATAAATCCATAACGTTTTTTCATTTCACCAGTAGATGCACTTACTAAGTCAATACATCCCCACATAGTATATCCCATAAGTTCGACACCATCTTTAACTGCTTCTTCCATTTGAATTATGTGATTCCTCAAGTAATCTATACGATAATCATCATTTATTGACCCATCTTCTTCAACCGTATCCACTGCACCTAATCCATTTTCAACTACCATAAGTGGAATTTGATATCTGTCATAAATGTTATTTAATGACCATCTTAAACCCTTAGGATCAATTTGCCATCCCCAGTCAGAAGATTCTAAATATGGATTTTTAACCCCACCTAGTAAATTTCCTTCTACCACCTCAACAGTTGGGTCAGCACTTTCAACTGTTGACATATAATAACTGAAGGAGTAGAAGTCTACGCAGCCTTCTTTTAATATCTCTTCATCCCCTTCTTCCATTACAATTCTTATTCCTTTTTCTTCAAAATAACGTGCTGCAAAACTTGGATAGTATCCCCTTACCTGAATATCTCCACATAACATATTGCTTATTTGGTCTTTCTTTTGTGCAAGTAATATGTCATCTGGATTACAAGTATTCGGGTAAGTACACATATACGCAATCATACATCCTATTTTAAAATTCGGATTTATTTCATGTCCCAGTTTAACAGCTTTTGCACTAGCTATAAATTGATGATGCAGTGCATTAAATCTTATTTCATCTGTATTTTCTTTTTCATCTACTATTATTCCACCGCCCATAAAAGCACCAAATGGTATTGTTAAGATATTAATTTCATTAAAAGTAAGCCAATACTTTACCTTATCTTTATATCTTTTAAATATCACATCGCAATATCTTACATAACATTCAACAACCTCTCTTGATGCCCAGCCATTATACTTCTGCGTCAACCCAAAAGGCGTTTCATAGTGAGAAATAGTTACTAATGGTTCAATATTATTTTTTCTTAATTCATCAAATACATCATCGTAGAATTTTAGACCTTCTTCGTTTGGTTCTAATTCATAACCTTTAGGAAATATTCTTGACCAAGCAATAGACAAACGAAAAGTCTTAAAACCCATTTCTCCAAACATTTTTATATCTTCTTTATAATGGCCATAAAAATCAATAGCTTCATGGCTTGGATAATGAGTTTTTTCTTCTAAAACAGTTGTGATACGTCTAGGTCTAGTATGCGTTCCTCCAGTCATCATATCTGCAGTGCTCGCGCCCTTGCCACCTTTGTTCCATCCGCCTTCAAATTGGTTTGCAGCAGTTGCTCCTCCCCACAAAAATCCATCTTGCATTTTCATAATTAGTCCTCCTCATATAAATTTATTTATCTATTACACAAAACTAAATCACCACTGTCATTAATTCTTCCTTATACTCTATAGTTTTTTTATCTGTTTCAACTACATCTAAATAAGTATCAGAATTAGTAATTACTATAGGTGTTGTTAAAGAATAACCTTCATTTTTTATAGCTTTAATATCAAATTCTAATAACAATTGTCCTTTTTTTATATGCTCCCCTTGTTTTACTTTAGGAATAAAATATTTACCCTCTAATTTAACTGTATCCATACCAATATGAATTAATATCTCAATACCATTATCACTTGTAATTCCTAATGCATGGCCTGTTGGAAAAAATGTTGTTAAAACTCCATCTACTGGAGAAACTATTTTTCCTTCTGTTGGTTCTATTGCAATACCTTTACCTAATGCTCCTTTTGAAAATGCCTCATCCTGTACCTCGGATAAACTTTTAACTTGACCTTTTAATGGGCTAAGTATAGTCTCTTGCTTTACTAATATATTTATTTCTTTATTTTTATCTTTATTTTCTCCATCCTTAAATCCAGCAAAATACATTAATATGAACCCTAATGCAAAGCTTACTAGCATAGCGATAATAGCACCATAGAATCCATTATCCATTCCTTTTGGGCCAATATAACTAGGGATTCCGAAAATGCCTAAGCCACCCATTATCCTTAATTTAGTTCCCATAACTCCTATAATAGCGCCACCTACTGCACCTGCAATACAACTTAAAATAAATGGTTTTTTACGCGGTAATGTAACACCATAAATAGCCGGTTCTGTAACACCAAAAATTCCTGAAATAAATGCTGGTATACATAGTGATTTTAACTTAACATCCTTTGTTTTAATTAAAATGGCTAGTACAACACCGGTTTGAGCAAAAGAGGCTCCAAATGTAGTTGCAAGAATCGGATCATAATGAAGTACTGCTAGATTGTTAATTGCTATAGGAATTAGACCCCAATGCAGACCAAATATAACAAATACTTGCCAAAACCCACCAATAATTATACCTGCAAGAATTGGACTTAAGGTGTAAATAGAAAGTGTTACTGCTCCAAGTAATTTGCCTGCCCAAGTCGCTATAGGTCCAATAACTATTAATGTTAAAGGAACGATAATTAACAATGTACAAAATGGGACCAGAAACATTTTAACTACATCTGGTATTAGCTTCTTAAAACATTTTTCTATTTTAGCCCCTACATAGGTAGCTAAAATAATAGGAATAACACTAGATGAATAACTCATGAGTATTACTGGAATTCCTAAGAAAGTTATATATACAGGTGATGAAATTACGCTACCTGCAAATAACGTATATAATGGAGTACCTGTTGACAGCGTAGTTAATGTAGGGTAAACAAGCGTTGCTCCTATTGCCATACCAATAAATGGACTCGCTTTGAATTTTTTAGCTGCAGTATATCCTAGAAATACAGGGAAGAAATAGAATAAACTATCCCCTAGTGCATTTAATATCTGGTAAGTTCCTGATGTATTACTATATACTTTAAACGTTATGAATAATGCATTAAATCCTTTAATCATACCAGTTGCACACAACACTCCTAGAATTGGTGTAAATACCCCTGAAATAGTATCAATAAATTTATTAAATAAGCTTACTTTTTCATCTGATGATTCCTCTGACCCTTCCCCAAACCCACCTATACTATTGACATCATCATAAACATCAGTTACATGATTACCAATTACTACTTGATATTGACCCCCACTTTCGATAACGGTTACAATTCCATCCATATTTTTTAAAATTTCTGTATTTGCCTTACTTTTATCTTTTAATTTAAAACGTAATCGTGTAATGCAATGAGTTAAACTATTGACGTTTTCTTTTCCACCAACATTCTTTATTATGTCATTTGCTAATTTTTCATATTTCATATTAATGCATCCCCTTTTTCTTATAAATTTATATAAAAAAAGCGAGACCCAGCAAATAGTATATGTTTTATACTATTTGCCTCGGTCTCGCCTGCTTTACCAGTAACAATCCAAATTTTATTTAATTTTTCTTTGAGTAACACGCTGAATGTGAACAGTTAAATATAATTGTTCCTCACAAGATAATTCTAGTTCTAAGTATTTTTCAATTTTGCACATACACACATAAGCATCTTTATATTTTTTCTTAATTTGTGCAAATAAGAAATCATCATCACTCTCTATTTCATCTATTTTTTCTTTCTTATTTAGCCTTTGAAAAAAGAATCTTAAATGTGTCACAAACCTTTCATAATTAATTGAGTTTTCATCAAGTATAATACTGTATGTGTATTTAACAATATTTAATATATCCTGAATTTTTTTAGTTTGACTCGCTACATCTTCCACTTTATTAA